>JAPOOH010000001.1 GCA_026713505.1 Chloroflexota bacterium
CTTCTAGATGACGGTCCCTGGCCCCCGATTCGGTGGGTGAAGTTCGTGCTGTTGCCGCCCTTGAATGACGCTGCGTCGACCTTAGTGAGTAGACATGGCACTGGCTATCGATTCGCCCGGTTCCCATAGGCGCTATCGTCCCTGGCTCGTTGTCGCTGGCTGGATGACGGCTGCCGTGATCCAGGCGGCGGCGCTGGATGCGTCGGGGGCGGTACCGTTCGAGCACGCGTTCACGAACGGGATGTTCAGCCATGGGATGCTTGGCATCCTCGTCTGGCAGGTGTGCCGGGCGCACGCCTACCTGGAGCTCTGGAAGCGGCGTCCCGTGCGCGCGGTGTCTGTGCACGCCACCGCGGGGGTCGGAGCGCTCGCGATCTGGAGCGGGGCCGAGGTCACCTACACGCGTCTCCGGTACGGGGAGGATTTCTGGCCACTCGTGTACGCCAATAGCTGGGCGCTGCAACTGCTGAGCGCCGCGCTCCTGTATGCGGCAGCGGTCGGCCTCGGCGTCATCGTCCAGAGTTTCGACCGGGAGCAGCTCCGCCACCAACGTGAAGCCGAGCTCGAACTCGTGGCTCGGGACGCGGAGCTGACCGCCATCAAGTCACAACTCCAGCCGCACTTCCTGCTGAACTCGCTCAACTCGATCCTGGCGCTCGTCGAGCACGACCCGACGAGGGCGAGCGCCATGCTCGAACGGCTGGCCTCGTTTCTGCACTCAGGTTTCGACCCGTCTCGACGAAACCGCTGGTTCGTCTCCACGTTGAACTGGACACGGTTTCGCGACTACCTAGAAGATCGAGCAGTTGATTCGCGGGATCGCCTGCGATTCACCGTCGAAAGCGACGGGAGCGGAGCAGGTAGCGTACCCCTTCTGCTGCAGCCACTCGTCAGAGAAACGCTGTCAAGGGCACGGTATTCAGCCGCACGCGGCTGCAAGGGCGAAGTGCGCGTCGCGGCGCGTCGTCAGGGCGCCCGCGTTCACGTCACGGTGTCCGACACCGGGAGCGGTCCGAACGCCTCGCACGGTACGAGCGGCAGGGGTATCGACCTGACGCGACGGCGACTGCGCGCAACATACGGCGACGACGGGGCCTCGATGATCATGTCCCGCGAAGAGGGTGGGGGCTTTACGGTGAGTCTGGACCTCCCGGCGGAACCTGAGCCACTGGGTGGTTCCTCTTCACCTGTTGTCAATGACTCCTGACCGCCTCCGCCTGATCGTGGCGGACGACGAGGTGCTGGCACGGCGGCTCGTGCGGGACTACGCGACCCGATGTAGCGGTGTGAGCATCGTGCACGAGTGCGTTGACGTGGCGAGTCTGGCTGCCGCGCTTGAACAGGGGGGAGCGGACGCAGCGATGCTCGACATCCGAATGCCGGGAGGCGACGTGTTCGAGGTCCTTGAGGACATCGGGCAACAGCAGCCATTGCCCGCCCTTGTCTTTGCGACCGCGTATGACCGTTATGCGGTTCGCGCGTTCGAGCTGAACGCCGTGGACTACCTCGTGAAGCCCTTCACGGAATCTCGTTTCGCGGAGACGATTGGGCGACTGCGGCAGGACCGAGGGCCCGGAGCCCCCGCCGACGGCGTCCCACGCCTGCTGCGTGATCTCGGGCGCCGCCCCGACCGGCTGCTCGTGCCTGAGGGGCGCCGCATCGTACCCGTCGCCGTCTCTGCCATCGGCTGGATACAAGCGAAAAGGGACTACGCGCGAATTCACGCGGGCAACAAGAGCTACCTCGTCTACCGTACGCTCAACGAACTTGAGGAGAGGTTGGACCCAGCCGAGTTCCTGCGGGTACATCGCTCCGCGATCGTGCGGCTAGATCAGATTCTCGAGGTAGTACCCATCGGAAGTGGCCGCTATCGCTTGGCTCTGAAGGGCGGTGGAGCCCCGACCGTCAGCCGTGGCCGCGCCCAGGCCCTGAAACGGTTCATCCTGTGACATGAGAGTCCAATCAACTGGCTCAACCCGCTGATTGGGGCAGCGGGCGTCTGGTTCGGATCGCGGAAGTTGCGCGCGGAACGCGCAGTCACCTGACCGCCTGTACCTTGAGGTGCAGACCCTCGCGTTCCTGGAGACATCTGATGATCTCGAAGAGGTTGCGCGCCTGCGGATTGCCGTTCGGACCGAGCATGCGC
>JAPOOH010000535.1 GCA_026713505.1 Chloroflexota bacterium
ATGCCGGTGCCCGCGCCCGCGGCGATGCCGACGCCGACCGCGCCCATCAGCTGCATGGCGTTGAAGCGCAGCACCGAGCCGACCAGGGCGGCGCCAACCGCGAGCGCCGCGGCGAGCTGGCCGCCGGTGCCGCCGACGATGTCCTGCACCGTGTCGAGCGGATCGCCGAAGGTCGTGTCGCTGGTCGCCAATGCGATTTCCGGTCCCGCCAGCAGGGCCGCTACAGCGAGCGCCGCCGGCGCCGCGCGGCGCAGCGCCTCGCCCAATCCGCCCATGCCTGCACCGGATCGGGTCCGGGGCAGCCTGGAGCGGGCGGCCAGCGGCGTCTTCCCCGCCGCGCTCATCGGGACGCTCCCTCAAGCGCCGTGCCGTCGTCCACGGTCGAGACCCGCTGCTCCTGGGCCGCCCAGGCGTCCAGGTGGTCGCGCCGGTAGCGCACCCGGCCGCCCATGCGGAGGAACACCGGGCCGTCGCCCGTCACCCGGTAGCGTTTCAGGGTGCGGTGCGACAGCCTCAGGTAGCGGGCCGCCTCGACCGTCGTGAAATACTTGCGTTCGTCCGTCACCGTCGTTCTCCTTCGTCGGCCTGCCCCGGACACCGCTCCGGGGCTTCCCCCGGTCCCCTGCGCGCCGCCACGACGCCGCGCTCTGCGGCCGGGTCCGCGATTGAACCGGGGCGCCCGGACTGCCGTAAGGGTCGATCTTCGAGTCCTTGACCCGACCTCCCCGGGCGGTGCCACACGGTGCCAGGGGGGTGAGCCGCCCGGTCTCCGGGGGCGTCCCGGGGACGGACTCCGGCGCGCACGCGCCGCCGCAGCGGGCGAATCCGGGATGAAGGAATGATCGGAGACGGCCACTGTCAGACGCGTAAGCATCCGGCGTGGACCGCAGACGGCGGGTCGAGGGACGTGACGCTGTGGGATCACCGTGGACACCGGAAGGGCGCCCACTTCCGATCGCCCAAACTCGCCGAATGTCACCGTCACGCACAGATGGTCCACGCCGGATGCTTACTCAGACGCGGTCCGTATGAGCGGCCGTTTGCCGGCGGGCGGCTACGCGGGTTCGGTGTCCGGCTTGCGTCTCCGCCGCCGGCGCCTCAGGCCCGGATCGAGGAACGCCTTGTAGCCACCGTCCCTCAGCCCGGTCGCCTTCTCGATGCGGCGCCGCGCCTTCGAGCGCTCGCCGCCATTGGGGTCCCAGGCCTCCGTGCCGTCGGCCTCGAGCACATCCAGCGCCACCCGCTGCACCGACTTGTCGGCATCCAGCGCGTCCAGGACCTTCAGGAGCTCCTTGTCTTCCGCACCCGGTCCCGGCCGCTCCGAGGAGGGGGCGGGCGCCCCGACCCCCGCCACAGGTCCCCGATACGCGCCACGACCGCCTCAAGCGGCAGGGCCAGCCCGAGCTTCGCCATGATCCCGTCGCCGGACCCGAACGTCCGGCCCGACGGCACCAGGATCTGCAAGAGCGCGTTGCCGAGCTCCACCTTGAGGACGAACCGGCCGTCGAGCAGCCTCAGCCCCTCGACGCTCGCGCCGGCCTTCGCCAGCAGCC
>JAPOOH010000002.1 GCA_026713505.1 Chloroflexota bacterium
CCAGCACAGCCCCGGCCAGAAGGGTTGCCGTAAGAAGACGCCTCACCACGGCCACTCCCATCCCAGCAGGTCGAACCACCACAGCAGTCCTTCCGCGGACGACTGCTCGGCTGGCGGGTCCTCCGGCTCCGGCTCCGGCAGGACCAGGGCCGCGAATGGCTCGTCGGACCTCACGCGTGAGGTCAACGCCAGGGATTCCTTCCGGCTCCCGGTGACGGGATCTCGCTCCACCACCTCGGCCTTCACGTGTTCGGGATGGACGATGGTGAGGGTCACGTCCTTGTCGATCGTCCTGCCCGGCACGTAGGCGTAGGCGTAGGCGGAGACGGTGTACTCCGTCGTGGCGCCGTCGTCGTGGGTGACGGTGATGGTCTCGCTGTCGCTGTCGGAGTCGCTGGCTCCTGGGCGGTACAGGCTCACCGTCTCGGTGCGCTCCTCGGTGCGCTCCGTATGGTGTGTGAGGACGGTCAGCGGGGGGATGTGAATGCTCAGGGCGGCTTCAATGCTCACGTCCACGCTCACGGCGTGAATCGCCTCGCCGGTGGACACGGGCAGCCTGAAACGGGTCTCGCCGCCCGCGACGAGGGGGATGCTGGCGGTCGATGCGCCGGTCGAGGCGGAGACCGTCCCGGTGATGGCCGTGACCTCGGCCTCCATGAGCGCCGTCTCGGATACACTCTTGTGCCCGGCCACCGTCTGAAGCTCGATCAGGTGCTCGATGGACGTGACGCACGCGGACTCGACCACGCCGCTGACCGCGCCCGCCGTCCAACCCAGGGAGGCGAGCCTCAAGCTGCACAGCTCTCCCTCGACCTCGGGAAGCGGGTACGGGATCCACTCGTGATTGACGGTGACAGCACCGGCCTGTCCCAGCGTGTCCGTCCACGAAAAGGTGAAGGACGGGACTGGACCGTGCAGGGGCAGGGAGAAGTCGATGCGCTCCCCCTGTTCCAGGGACGCCGAACTCCAAAACCGCAGCCACGTCCCCTCCGGCCCGCCGAAGGCCCGCACCCGGATGTCGAGGTCGGCGGCGGCCCGAAGCGCGACAGCGGCCCGGTCGCCGGTCACCGACAACCTCTCGACGAAGAGCCGCCGTCCCTCCACCGGCTCCGTCAACTCGAAGTCGATCTCTTCACGCCACGGCTCGTGGTCGTCGGCGAGGACGACGGCGTTGGGCACGGCCGCGGCCATCGCCACCATTGCGGCGGCCACAACCGCGATCCCGCCCGTGCCGGGTCCGCGGCGCCTGCTCTCAAGCGTCTCGGCCATGTGACCGGGACGCTGCCCGCGTCCGCCGCGTTTGCGCCGCTTGCCGAACCAACGGTGGGGTCGGAAGGGCATCCTTCCGGCCTTCCGCTCCCGGCCCTTGCGCCTCCGGCGGAGGCGGCGAAGGTTCTTTCCCGCCCGCTTCGCCATCAGGCTGAGCGGTCCGGGACCGCCCTCTACCGGCTTTGCCGGCGCGGGCGGCTCGCTCTGCACCAGTTGGGACGCGGGGCCTGAGTAGACCCGCGCCCCCAGCCGGCACTTGAGC
>JAPOOH010000557.1 GCA_026713505.1 Chloroflexota bacterium
ACCAGTCCTGCACGGTCTCCCGCCATTTGAGGTAGTGCGGCGCGTTGCGGTGGGCAGTCAGGTGGTCGTCCTGCGTGGCATACACCTCGTACAGATAGAACGTATTGGGATCCGACGGGCTCTGGTGGATGTCGAACCGCAGACACCCGGGCTCGTCGCGCGCCGACCCCTGGGCATCCCCCAGACTGGCTTCCTTGAACTGCTCCGAAAATCCCGGTTTGATCTTGATGGTTACGAAGATGGCATACATGAATGGTCCCTTCCCTTTCCGTGGCGGGGTTGGCCGGCTGACTGCGTTGGGCATTGTCGTCGCGCAACGGCGTTGAGCGGCTGGCCATTATAGGAACGGCCCCAGGGCCGGACAAGCCAAGCGTTTCGACCAATCCGGGAAGTTTGAACCAGGGGGGTGCCCTGCGCCTCACGAGGAATGGCAACTGTGAGTGAGCAAGCAACATTTTTCGCCGATGCCGCGCTTTCAGCTGAAGTTGCCGCAAATCTGCGCCGTTTTAATCCCTGGTGGGAAAACGAGCCCATGGCGGTACAGCCGAGAACCAGAAGGCATCTGGTCGCCCAGATACGCCGTCGTCTGACTTCCAACATAGCGCCAATAGTTGTCATCCGAGGTCCCCGTCAGATTGGAAAGACCACGGCCCAGTTTCAGATCATCCAAGACCTACTCGACGAGGGTGTTGACCCGAGGCGCATTCTTCGGGTGCAGTTTGACGAGCTTGCAACGTTGACAAGGTTGCAGGAGCCTATACTGCGAATTTCGGATTGGTTCGAGCGGTTTATCACTCCAAGGCGGTTCAACTCGTTGGCTCAGAGGGGTGAAACTGCCTACCTGTTTTTTGATGAGATCCAAAACCTTGGCGGTTGGCACATACAACTCAAGTCATTGGTTGACAACGCATCTGTCAAGGTAGTCGTCACCGGAAGTTCAGCATTACGTATCGAATTGGGGCGCGACAGTCTTGCCGGGCGAATCAACACAATCGAAGCGGGCGTTCTTTCGCTCACCGAGATTGGCGCCCTGCGCGGTCTTGTGACCCCTGAACCTTTTCTCAAAGAAAATGGATTGGCAAATCTGTTGGAAAAATCGTTTTGGGCCGCATTACGTGTTCATGGAATCGAACATGAAGCATTCCGAAGCGAATCATTCGCTCATTTTTCTGACCGTGGCGGCTACCCAGTGGTGCATCGCGAGAAAGATACGGATTTTTCCCAATTGGCCGATCACCTCAATGAAACCGTCATCAAGAGGGTCATCCAGCATGACTTGAGAGTCGGGGAAGGAGGAGGACGGCGACGAGATGCGACGCTCCTGGAAGCGTTGTTTCGACTGGCCTGCCGTTACGCGGGTCAGACGCAGAGGACTTCGACGCTGGCCGAAGAAATCCGATTGTCTCTCGATGCGAATGTCGGAACCCAACGCATTACTCATTACCTGAGATTCCTTGGTGACACACTGCTGTTGCGGCTGATCCCGCCTCTGGAAATTCGCCTCAAACGACGGCGAGGCAGCCCGAAACTCTGTTTGGTGGATCATGGGCTCCGTGCCAGTTGGCTTCAGGAGCACATTCCCCTAATCCCGGATGAATTGGCGAAACGTCCCGAGCTGACTACATTGGCCGGCCATCTGGCGGAGAGCATCTTTGGTTCTGTGGCCTCCACCATTCACGGACTCGATATCGCTCACTTCCCCGAACGCGGAACTGAGCGGGAAGTCGACTTCGTACTGACTGTTGGCGAAACGCGTGTCCCGGTGGAGATCCAATATCAGAAAAGAATTGAGTCCAGGGACTCGTTGGGACTGCGTTCATTTCTGG
>JAPOOH010000003.1 GCA_026713505.1 Chloroflexota bacterium
TCGAATCGCAGCAGCTTCATGGCTTCCTCCAATCGCGCCCGTGATGGCACGCAATATATATCACCAGAGGCGCCGACGCCGGTGCCGCCACTGGTGGGCCACTTCCGGGGCGGAGGGTCAGTCCTGCAGGTCCGCCCTGACCTTATTCAGAAAGTCCTCGGCGGCGATGCGGAACAGCCCCCAGGCGGACACGGTCACGAAGTTCGCGCCCAGCCTGATGAACTCCGCGACCCCAGCGGTGTCGGCAGGATTGTTCCCGCCCACTCCAACGAACTTGCCGCCGGCCCGGATGCGGGGGATGACGTCGCTCATCACCCGGCGGACCTCGGCCTCGCCGGGATTGCCCAGGCTCTGCCCCAGATCGGAAGCCGCCACATGGAGAACGTCGGCGCCGGAGACCTGCAGGATGTCGTCGAGGTTGCCGACGGCTTCGATGTCTTCGACCATGGGAATCACCAGCACCTGGGAGTTGATCCAGGCCATCGACTCGCCCCGGGAAACGCCGATGCCGTAGTCGTGGGCCCGTCCGCCGGCCACTCCCCGGTAGCCGTCCGGGTGGTAGCGGGCCGCCCGGGCTACGGCGGCAGCCTGCTCCCCGGTGTTGACGTGAGGCACGATTATCCCCTGGAGGCCGCAATCGAGGAACCGTAGGACGGTCTGCTCGGAGTGGTCGGGAATGCGGGCGATGGGAGTGATGCCGAAGGACTCGGCGGCGCGGACCATGTGCTCGACCTGGTCCAGGGTGGCGGGGCCGTGCTCGCAGTCGATCATCACGAAGTCGTAACCGAGAGCGCCGAGGATCTCCACCATATCGGGCGCGTAGCGGGTGACGATGCCCCCGAAGACGACTTCGCCCGCATCCAGTCTGGCCTTGGTGGTGTTGGTCCGCATGAGTGCTCCCTCCTGCCAACAGACCTACCACAATCCAGCCGGGACAGAAAGAGAGCAGATGCCGTTGGCGGGCTACAATGCGGCTTGCAAGCTCGCCCGTCTGACGCAAGGAGAAGACCATGAAGGCTCTGGAAGCGATGGCTGAAATCCTGAAGCGGGAAGGGGTCGAATACCTCTTCTGCTATCCCACAACCGACCTGATCGATGCCGTGTCCAACGTCGGCATCCGGCCCATCGTGTGCCGCCAGGAGCGCGTAGGAGTCGGCATGGCGGACGGCCTCGGCCGCGTCAGCAACGGCTCGAAGGTCGGGGTGTTCGCGATGCAGGCGGGGCCGGGCGCCGAGAATGCGTTCTCCGGCGTGACGACGTCCTACGCGGACTCGTCACCGCTCCTCGTGCTGCCGTCGGGGTACGCGCGCGACCGCGAAGGGTGGCCTCGCTACTTCACGGCGGAGCGAGGCTACCGAAACGTGACCAAGTGGCTGGAAACCGTCAACGTCCCCGAGCAGATCGAGGACGCCATGCGCCGCGCCTTCTCCCGGCTGCGCAATGGCAGGCCGGGCCCCGTGATGGTGGAACTGCCGACCGACGTCGCCGAGTTCGACATCGGAGAGATCGGCTACGAGCCGGTTACGTCGACGCGCACCCTTGCGGACCCGCGAGACGTGGAGCGCGCCGCCCGCGCCCTCGCGAACTCCGACGCGCCGGTGATACTGACCGGGCAGGGGGTCCTCTGGGCCGGAGCGACGGACGAGGTCGTCGAGCTGGCGGAGATGCTTGGGGCGCCCGTCGCGGCGACGCTCCTCGGGAAGAGCGCGTTCCCGGAGACCCACGCGCTCTCCATCGGGACCGCCTCGACGTCGACGTCACCCATGGTGCGCAGCTTCCTGGACAGAGCCGACGTCATCCTCGCGGTGGGAGCGAGCTTGGCCAAGCACCAGATGAACCTTCCCCTGCCCGAGGGCCGGACCATCATCCAGATCACCAACGACGAGGCGGACCTGAACAGAAACTACGCCGCCGCTCACCCGCTGCTGGCCGATGCCCGATTGGGCATGCGACAGCTCATCGACGCCGTCAGCGACGCGGGCGGAGCGAACCTGGGCCGGCGGTCTGCCGTCGAAGCGGAGATAGCGTCGACGTACAGCGCGTGGGTCGACAGGTGGCACGGCAAGCTCGAATCGCAGGACACGCCCATCAACCCGTACCGGGTCGTGTGGGAGCTGAACCGCACCATCCCGGCGGACGAGGCCATCGTCACCCACGACTCCGGCAGCCCGCGCGACCAGATGGTGCCGTTCTACCGGTCGGCAGGACCGCGCAGTTACATCGGCTGGGGCAAGTCGCACGCGCTCGGTACGGGCCTCGGCTTCGCGATGGGCGCCAAGCTCGCCGAGCCAGACAAGGTCTGCATCAACTGGATGGGCGACGCGGCCTTCGGTATGACGGGCCTCGACTTCGAGACCGCCGTGCGCAACGACATCCCGATCATCACGATGGTGTCGAACAACTCGACGATGGCGATAGAGACCAGGCGGCTGATCGGCTCGCACGAGAAGTACGGTACGCGGGACGTGGGCGGCAACTACGCCGACCTTGCCCGCTCGCTGGGCGGCTGGGCGGAGCGCGTCGACGACCCGGAGGAGGTCGGCCCCGCGATCCTGCGCGCCCGCCGCGCCACGGAGGAGGGCAGGGCGGCGCTGCTGGAGTTCATCACGTCGGCTGAGACTGAGTTGAACCGCTAGGAAGTATCCCGACCAGCTCAAGAGCACTTTGGCGCTTCGGAACCCGTATACTCGCGGCAGCCGTACGGTGGAGGAACCAATGGTCAGCATCGATGCGGGTGAGCGTACCTACGAATTGGTCCCCGACTGGGGAGAGCTCAAACCGAACTGGATCTGGGGTCTCGTGGGTGACGTAGCGGTTGATTCGCAGGACCGCGTCCACGTATTCACCCGCGGGGTCAATCCGCCCTACCGGATCTACGACAGCTCCGGCAAACTGCTGCACTCGTGGGGGTACGGCATCTTCGAGGATGCCCACGGCATCTGCATCGGCCCCGACGACATGGTCTACCTGACCGACCGCGGTCCCCAGATCGTCCTCAAGTTCACCGGTGACGGCCGACACGTATTTACCCTGGGCGATCGAGGGAAACCCTCCGACACGGGCTACACGGCGGAAAGCCCGACCGTGAAGTATGCAGGTCCTCCGTTCCACCATCCCACCAACGTGGGCCTGTCTCCCAGCGGGGAGTTCTACGTTTCGGACGGCTATCGCAACTCCCGCGTTCACAAGTACAACGCGGACGGCACGCTGCAGTTCTCGTGGGGTGAGCCGGGCGAGGGTCCGGGCCAATTCAACCTGGTCCACGCCGTCTGGGAGCACAAGGGCAAGGTCTACGTCTGCGACCGGGCCAACAATCGCATCCAGATCTTTACTCCCGCCGGTGAACACATCGAGACCTGGCCGGGCTTCCTGCAGCCGTGCAAGATCTGCGTGGACAACGAAGACGCCATATACGTGGCCGAGTTGGGCGCCCGGGTGAGCATCCTCGACCTCGAAGGGAACCTGCTCTGGCGCTGGGGAGGAGAGGCCAGCCACGATCCGGGGAAGTTCACCGCGCCACATGGGATCTGCGTCGACTCCCAGGGCGCGATGTACGTCTCCGAAGTGCTCCAGGGCGCGCGGCTCCAGAAGTTCGTCCGCACTCGCTAGTCGAGACCGGAGGCAGGAGGAATGCTATGGCTGACGGTCGTCTGGACGGGAAGGTGGCGCTCGTTACGGGCGCGGGAAGCCCCATCGGCATGGGGCGCGTGATCGCGCTTGCGATGCTCCGCGAGGGCGCGAGTGTCGCGATGCTGGACATCAAGGACGACTGGCTCCAGCAGACGGCGAACGAGGCCCGCGAGATCGCGGGAGACGCCGCAGTCTCCACGCTGGTGCTGGACACGAGCCGGTGGGACGAGGCGCAGCGCGCCGTGCAGAGCACCGTCGAGACGCACGGGAGGCTGGACATCCTCGTGAACCTCGCAGGCGTGCACCACCGCTCGCTCCTGCCGCCGTCGGACAGGCCGCTCCACTTCTGGGAGCAGCCGCCGGAGGTGTGGGAGCGGATGATCGCGGTCAACTCGACCGGCCCGTTCCTTATGGCGCGCGCGGCGGTGCCGGGAATGCTCGAGCGGGGCTGGGGCCGCGTCATCGGCGTCACGACCAGCCTCGACACCATGACGCGCAACATCCCCTACGGGCCGAGCAAGGCGACGCACGAGGCGATGGTGGCCGCGATGGCGCCCGAGCTGGAGGGCACCGGTGTGACGACCAACGCGCTGCTGCCCGGCGGCGGCACAAACACCAACTTCGTCGACCGCGACCCCAGCCGGGACTTCGCCTCGCTCGTGCAGCCGGAGGTCATGGGCCCACCCGCCGTCTGGCTCGCGTCCGAGGAGTCGGACGGCTTCAACGGCATGCGGGTCATCGCCAACGACTGGGACCCGGATCTCAGCTTCGAGGAGAACCTCAAGCGTTCATCGGCGACCGCCGCCTGGGGGCAGTTGGCACGGGGGAGCGGGTAACGGTCAGCAGACAGCGTCCCTGACCCGGGACCTGCGCCTCCGAGGGGCTGTTACTTCTGCCTCAACAGGCAGAACTCGTTGCCGTCCGGGTCGGCAATCACGGCCAGGTCCGCGCCCGGCTCGACGAAATCCCTGACCGCCGTTCCCCCGAGCGCCTCGACTTTCGCCAAGGCGGCGAGCACGTCGGGCACCGTGAGGTCCATGTGCACCCTCGTCTTGCTGGTCTTCTTCTCGGGGACACGCTGGAGGTAGACCGTGAGGCCGCCGGGCAGGGGCTCCAAGGCCAGGTACTGGTCCCAGGCCGAAGCTCGCTTGACTCCCAGCAGGGCCGAATAGAACGCCTCGGCCCGTGCGAGGTCGGCGACGTCTATGCCGAGGTGAGTCAGCGTCCCAACCGGGTTATCGTCTTCGCTCAAAGTGTTCCTCCCACCGCAGGACGTGGAGATATACGGGCTTGTTGGACCATAGACCGGCGTGCGTGCCTGAGTGCCCCCCTGCAAGAGAAAGGGGTTACAGCAGCGAGACCTCCACGTCCGGCTGGCGCGGCATCACTCCGTGCCAGGGCCCGCCCGGCTCGTCGAATCCGGGGAACGGGGCCCCCTCGTTCGGCAGCAGGACGCACTCGTTCTGAGCGGGGTCGCGGAAGGTGTTCATCGGGTCCCCGCCGTCCTCGACGATGCGGAGGTTCTCTTCCACCAGCTTGCGGAAAAGGATGATTCCCGAATCGGTCACGCCGAGGTTCTCGCGCGTCCGGTCCACGATGCGGCCCTGCGCGACCCACGTCATCTGGTCCTGTCCGGGTACGTCCGTGCTGACGAGTCGTCCCTTCTCGTCGTAGAGCGGCTGCTCCTCGACCGGTATGGAGCCGAACTCCTGCCTCGGCACTCCGGCAGACGCCGGGTGCACCGTCGTCGTGTACCGGACGTACCAGGTGTGCTCGTCGTCGATGGGGACGCGGAGCAGGAAGCGGTGCGCTCCCTCACCGCCGCCAATCTTCAGCGTGTACGGAAAGACGATCGGGTGGCCGGTCTGCCAGTCGGGGTGCGTCTCGTCGATGCCGACCGTGACGCGCCGCTTGATGACGCCGTGCTCGAACCGCTCGAAGCCCAGCTTCAGGTGGTGCTTCGCGCGCTGCGGCAGGCGGTTGGCCCACGCTTCGCCCTGGCCCTTCTGCGCGTTGATCCACGTTCCGTAATAGCCGTGCAGATGCTCGAAGTGTGTCGGGTCGAGCGCGTTGTCGACGCATTGCAGCCAGTTGCAGGGGAGGACGGTGGCCTGGATGCGGCGCGTGACGTTCTCCTCCCACGCGAAGACGTCCCAGCGGGGAAGGAGGGGCGCAGGCTGCGGCCCCAGGTAGGCCCAGATGAGCCCGTGCAACTCCTGCACCGGGTAGGTGGCCATTCTGATCTTGTCCTTGTACGTGCTGCCCGTCGGCTCAGAGGGCTGCTCCAGGCACTGGCCGTTGAAGTCGTAGAGCCACCCGTGGTAGCAGCAGCGGATGCCTTCCTTCTCCGGGATGCCGTAGAGCATGTCGACACCGCGGTGGGCGCAGCGCTGCTCGATGAGGCCGAACTCGTTGTCCGGCGTCCGGTAGAGCACGAGGTCCTCGCCGAGGAGCCGGACCGCTATCGTGGGGTCTTCGCCCATCATCTGCGACGTTCCGGCGATGGGGTGCCAGTAGCGGCGCATCAGTTCGCCCATGGGCGTGCCCTTGCCGACACGCGTGTACCGTTCGTTGTCCTGCTGCGAAAGCATCGCGGTCCTCCTGTTGCGGAGTGTTCACCTGCGGGAGACGCCCGGTCCGAGCATCGCCAACCACGTACAAACTTTACACCCGCCAACGGACCGCAGGGTAATCGACCAGTCTACGTGGCAACAGGAGAACTTAGAGTGTATGCGTAGCCGCACGCTCGACAGTCTCGGCCAGCCATGCGTTGAGCGTCTTGCCCTGGGCCTTCGCCGCCGCGGCTGCGTCGCGGTGCACCTTCGGACTTACCCGCAGCGGTATCTTCCCCGAGTAAGGTCGGTTGGGTTCACGCCCCCGTTCCGCGCAGACCGCGAGATAGTCGTCTATGGAGAACTCGAACTCCTTTTGCAACTGCTCGACTGAGTCTCCTTCAAACGTGATGACGTCCCTGGTACCCACCACCTCGCCGTGGAAGACGTTGGCGGAGTCGTCGAAAGTTACTGCTGCCCGGTAGCCCTTGTACTGCATCATGGCTCCATGCCTGCCTCGGTGAGAAATCTCCGCACTGCCTCGACCATGGCCTTCCGCGCTTCTTTCTCCGGGTGGGGCCGATGGAAGTGCGCCGCTACGCCGTTCAACTCGAAATACACCCGTGAGCCTGCTCGCTCCTCCATATCTGCACCGCAAGCCAACAGCAGCGACTCGATGTCGTCCCAGCGGATGCCGGCCTGTGTGGGGCGTTTGAACACCGCAGCAAGGATGATTCGGTGTTTACGTCTCACTGCAGTATGATATCACATTGTGATATGCGTGCTATACGGGCCTACACTAGCGACAGCGCCTGCTCGATGGCCGCCGCGTCCAGCCCGTAGACACCCGAGGCCTGCTCCGGCGTGACGTAACCGTTGCGGAGGTCCGAGGCCGCGAGCGCGGGGTCGCGCAACGTGGGGTCGCCCACGCCGCCGGCGCTGCCCGTGTCGATGCGGATGACGTCGTCTGCGTTGAGGAACAGGTTGGAGACCAGGCCCCGGTACTCTCTCGCAGCGTCCGTGCCGGGGTTGACCGTGATGACGCCGGGACGTCCGGGAAGCCCGCCCTCGACACCGTGAGGCGGGTCGTTCTGCCGGGAGGTGCCGCCGGAGTACCTGCTCTCCTTCAGCACTCTGTACTCGCGACGGACCCCGTGGCCGCCCCGGTTCGCGCCCGGCCCGCCGGAGTCCGGGATGACGGCGAACCGCTGCAGCTCGACGTCGAACTCGGACTCGAGTATCTCGATGCTCGTGAACTTGGAGCCACCTGCCCACGAATGCCCGGTGCCGGTGAAGCCGTCGCCGCCGGCATGAGCGCCGTCGCCCGCGCGGAGCAGCTCATACTGCACGTAGCGGGCGCGGCCGGCGCCGGACGTACCGAGCACCACCATGGACGAGGACGCGTTGTGCGCCACCGCGGGACGTCCGGCGGCCCTGCTCAGCGCCTCGAAAACGACGTCCTCCAGCGAGGCCATCGTTGTCGAGTAGAACCCCACCGGGGCAGGGAAGCGCGGGTCAGTGATGCTGCCCTCGCGGAAGCGGCATTCGACCGCGCGGGCGAGCCCGCCGTTGTTGGGGACGCTCGGGTCCATCATCGCGATGACGGCGAAGTACGCCATGCCGCGGATGAAAGGCGGACGGATGTTGATGGGCCCGGCGCTCTGGTCGCCGGAACCGGAGAAGTCGAGCGTGAGCCTGTCGCCCTGCTTGGTGATCGCAACGTGCAGGCGGATCGTTGTCGACGGATCGACGATGTCGTCAACGAAGGCCTCCGCCTCGGAGACGCCGTCGGCCCACCCGGCGAGGTGGCTGCGGACGCGCGCCTCGACGCGCTCGATGATGTCGCCGAACGCGGCAGTGAGCGTCTCGCCGCCGTACTCGTTGGCGAGCGCCCTCAGGCGCGCAGAGCCGATGCTCCGCAGCGCGCCCGCCTGTGCATTCAGGTCGCCGATGACCAGTTCGGAAGTGCGGCTGTTCGCCCGCAGGAACTGCACGACCTCCTTGTGCATCCCGCCGCCGCGTTGGAAGAGGACGGGCATGATCTGCAGGCCGTCGCCGAATACGTCGCGGGAGATGGTGTTCCGCGAACCGGGCGACTGCCCTCCGATGTCGGCCTTGTGCCCCATGCTGGCGCAGAACGCGATGACCTCGCCTTCGTGGAACACGGGCAGCACGACGACCATGTCGTTGGGGTGCGGGCAGCCGGAGTAGTAGGGGTGGTTGATGAGGAAGCAGTCGCCCTCCTCCATCTCGTCGAACGAGTAGAATTGGAGAACTCCCTTGACGCACTCCGGGTAGGCGCCGAGGTGGGGCGGCAGGGGTGAGTACTGGCCGAAGACGTTTCCGCCGCGGTCGGGGATGCCTGCGGACAAGTCGGGGGACTAGCGGAGGAACGGGCATAGGCA
>JAPOOH010000004.1 GCA_026713505.1 Chloroflexota bacterium
CGACGCGCTCCCCCCCCCCCCGCGCGCCTCCCGCAGGATCCCCACCGAGCCCGCGCGCCGAGAGGCGCATCGCCTCCGCGCCGGTGCCGACGCTGTCCTGGTCGGCCTCGGCACCGCCCTGGCAGACGACCCCCTCCTCACCGTGCGCGACGCTCCGATGCCCGCCCGCGGCCAGCCGCTCCGCGTCG
Source organism: Chloroflexota bacterium (assembly GCA_026713505.1). Taxonomy (GTDB): domain Bacteria; phylum Chloroflexota; class Dehalococcoidia; order Lucifugimonadales; family Australimonadaceae; genus Bin16. Next base: position 189 of record JAPOOH010000004.1, read on the forward strand.
TCGTCGACAGCGCGGGACGCCTCCCCGCGAGCGCAGCCATGCTCGCAGCCGAGGGGAAGACACTCGTTGCCGTCGCCTCGCCCGAGGCAGCGGCCGCCGTCGACGGGCATGGGGCCGAGACCCTGCTCGCCCCCGACAGCGATGGCCGGGTCGACCTCCCGCGCCTCCTCGCCGAGCTCGGCGCGCGGGACGTGATGTCGCTGCTCGTGGAGGGCGGCGCCGCGCTCCACGGCGCGCTGTTCGAGGCCGGGCTCGTGGACAAGGTCGTCGCATTCGTCGCGCCCATCGTCATCGGCGGGGATGGCGTGCCCGGCCCGGTCGGCGGCCCGGGCGCCGAGCGCATGGCGGACGCCCTCCGCCTCCACGATGTAACGTACACCGGGTTGGACGGCGATATGATGGTCGTCGGCTATCTCGCGTGACTGATCCCCTCTCCTGAGGGAGAGGGTTAGGGTGAGGGTCCTCGGAAGGGTGGATGGGTTACGCATGGAGGAAGTGAGGATAGGCTGATGTTCACGGGCATCGTTGAAGAAGTGGGACAGGTCGTCGAGGCAGCCCCGAACGGCCTGCGCATCGCGGGCGGCTCGGTAATGGACTCGCTCGCCATCAGCGACTCCATCGCCGTCAACGGCGTCTGCCTCACCGTGACCGAGCGCACGGCAACGGACTTCACCTTGGACCTCTCGGAGGAGACGCTCACACGCACCAACCTCGGCGATCTCGCCCCCGGCGGGCTCGTCAATCTGGAACGCGCCCTCACCCCGTCGTCGCGCATGGGCGGCCATGTCGTGCAGGGCCATGTGGACGGCGCCGGCCGGATCGTCGCGTTCGGCGGCACGCGGGAAGCCCGCGAGTTGCGGATAGACCTCCCGCCGGACCTGGCGCGGTACGTGGTGGAGAAAGGCTTCATCGCCGTGGACGGCATCAGCCTCACGGTCGCCTCGCAGGAGGGCGCCGTATTCTCCGTCGCCGTCATCCCGTACACGGAACAACACACCGCCCTGCGCGTGAAAAAAACCGGCGACCGCGTTAACATCGAAGTCGACATTCTGGCGAAGTACGTCGAGCGTCTCACGGCCTCTCAGGCGCTTGGCGGGAGATGATGGATGCCGGTCATCAGTGTTGAACAGGCTATAGAGGACTTCCGCACCGGGAAGCTCGTTATCATCGTGGACGACGAGGACAGGGAGAACGAGGGGGACTTCGCCATCGCCGCCACGTGGGTCACTCCGGAGGCCATCAACCTCATGGCGACCCACGGACGCGGCCTCATCTGCGCCCCGATGACAGCGGAGCGCCTCCGTGAACTCGACCTCGACATGATGGTGGAGAACAACACCTCCAAGCACACCACCGCCTTCACCGTGTCCGTGGACATAGACAACGGCGGCACGGGCATCTCAGTGCACGACCGCGCGGCCACCGTAAGGGCCCTGATAGACCCTGATTCGAAACCGTCCGACCTCGCCCGACCAGGCCACATCTTCCCGCTCCGTGCCCAGGCTGGCGGCGTCCTCGTCCGCGCGGGTCAGACCGAGGCCAGTGTCGACCTCGCCCGTATGGCTGGGCTGCCGCCGGGCGCGGTCGTCTGCGAGATCATGAACGCCGACGGAACGATGGCCCGTATGCCGCAGCTGGAGGAAGTCTCCCGCGAGCTGGGCATCGACATCGTGACCATCGCCGATATCATCTCCTATCGCCTGGAACACGAACGTCTTGTCGAACGCGTCGCAGAGGCGAGGCTGCCGACCCAGTACGGCACGGCGCGTGCCGTTGCCTATCACTCCTCGGTGGACTCCGCCGAGCATGTGGCGCTCGTGTTCGGCAACGTCCGCACCAAGGAGCCAGTGCTCGTTCGCGTGCACAGCGAGTGTCTGACCGGCGACGTGTTCGGCAGCCTGCGGTGCGACTGCGGCGTGCAGCGCGAGATGGCGATCAAGGCTATCTCGGAGGCGGGTCGCGGGGTCTTCCTCTACATGCGGCAGGAAGGGCGCGGCATCGGTCTGCACAACAAGATCAAGGCGTACGCGCTGCAGGACGGGGGAGCAGACACGGTGGAAGCGAACCG
>JAPOOH010000519.1 GCA_026713505.1 Chloroflexota bacterium
CGGCGCGCTCCGGCCAGTACGAGCAGCCGTTCATGCAGTACGCGGTGCCGCAGGCCGTGCTCCGCTTCCGCCAGGGGTTCGGACGCCTCATCCGGAGCAAGGGCGACCGCGGAGTCGCCGTCGTGCTGGACAGCCGCATCACCTCCAAGGCCTACGGGCGAATGTTCCTGAACTCGATGCCGCCCGCCACCATCGTCAAGGGCCGCTTCGACGAGCTCGCCCCCGCCGTGGGCCGCTGGCTGGCGTTGGAATCGTGAGAAGGACGCTTAGCAGTTCCCGCTGCGGGCTTCAGCCGCGCGCCTGGCGTCCTGCCGGACCCGCTTCCGGTACTCCGGGTGATTGGGCATTGGCAGGTCCGGGGGCATGGCCAGATGCGCCTCGTGCAGCAGGGAGAGGAACTGCTCAGCCCGTTCGATGGCGACACCGATCTCCTTCAGCGTGCGCCTGTCGCCGTAGAAGTTCGTGTGCATGTCGCGAATGGCGCTGAACAGGGTATCGATCTCCAACTGGCCGGTCTGCTCCGCGATGTAGGAGGTGATGACTCCGGCGTCCTGATGACGCGAGTAAGGCCAGCCCCGCTCGTCCGCAATCACCTTTATGCCGTGAACGGCGGTGCCCCATATCTTCTCGGACGCCTGTAACCTGTCGCCCTCCGCAAGCATCTTGCGGGCGTGTTCCAGCATCCGGTCCCTGTGGACGGCGTGTCCCTCTATGGGGCTGTCAGATGCTAGCGTCATGTTAGTCTGATGCTCCGGCCGAAGATTGCGAAGGGTGCCATGCGTTGTTCGGCCACCCCACAACGGTATCATAGCACAAAGAGAGCAGCCAGGAGCGCCATGCGCCACGCCACCGTCACGATGCGGGTCGAGGAGCCGCTCGACCTGTCGAGCTCGCTCACGTCCGGCCAGTGCTTCCGCTGGCGTGTCGACGCCGAGGGGCGCTGGACCGGCGTGCTCAGCGGCAGCATCGTTCGTTTGGAGCCCGCGCGTGGCGGACTACGCGTCGCGAGCGCCCCCGCCCAGCCGGACGAGACCGCGCACGCGCTGCGGGCGTACTTCCGCATCGGCGACGACCTCCGCGCAGTGCAGCAGCGCATCGAGTGGGACGAGAACGTGCGCGCCGGCATCGCCGAGTACCCCGGCATGCGGATCCTCCGGCAGGAGCCATGGGAGACGCTCGCCGCGTTCATCCTGTCGTCCACGTCCAACATGGTGCGCATCAGCCGCACGGTCGAACTGCTCGCAACGACGTTCGGCGAGCCGCTGACCCTCGACGGCGCGGTGCGCCACGCCTTCCCGGACGCGGCGCGGCTCGCGGAAGCGGGCGAGGCACGGCTGCGCGAGCTCGGCTGCGGCTCCCGCGCGCCGTACCTGGCGCAGGCGGCGGAGGCCGTCGCCGACGGCAGGCTGGCTCTTGCTCCGCTGCGCGAGGCGTCATACGACGAAGCGCTCGCCGCCCTCACGGCGCTGCACGGGGTCGGCGAGAAGATCGCGGACTGCGCGATGCTGTTCTCGTTGGAGAAGACAGAGGCGTTTCCCGCCGACCGCTGGGTGCTGAGGGTGCTCCGCGAGTGGTACGA
>JAPOOH010000005.1 GCA_026713505.1 Chloroflexota bacterium
GGCGGGGCGCCCGGTGTCGAGCTTCCAGAGCGCCTCGTAGGTCGTCCATCGTGCCGCGTCCAGGTGGTTCACGATGTCGATGATGTGGTCCTGCACACGCTGAAAGCGTCCGATGGGCTGCTGGAACTGCCGCCGCGTTCGGCTGTACTCCAGGCACATCTGGAAGACGCTCTCCAAGCCGCCGACCTGGTACGCGCTGAGGACCGCGGTCGCCTTGAGCTTCGCGCGTTCGAACGCGACCCAGGCATCAGCCGCACCGCCGAGCAGCGCGTCCTCGCCGACGGAGACCCCGTCCAGCCGCACGTCGCCAAGGCCGGTAGAGAGTCCCCGCAGCGTTCGACAAGCGATGCCCGGCGCGTCCGCAGGGACCACGAAGAGCCCAACGCCGTCTCCGCTGCGGGCTGCGACGAGCAGGTGCGTTGCCTGCTCGGCGTCGGGCACGTGGAGCTTCACGCCGGCGAGCGTGTAGCCGTCCGCCGTGCGCGCGGCCGTCGTCTGCACGTCGCCGCGCTCCCAGCCGTACTCCGGCTCGGTGACTGCCACGGCGAAGACCTCGTCGCCTGATGCGATGGCGGGCAGGTGAGCGGCCTGCTGCCCGGCGCTGCCGCACTCCTGCAGCGCAAGCGCCGCGAAGACGCCGGACGAGAATTGCGGGCCGGGCACGGGGCCCCTGCCGAGCTCCTCGAACACGACCCCGGCGTCGGAGAACGAGCCGCCAACGCCGCCGCGGTCTTCAGGCACGAGGCTGCCGAGCAAGCCGGTTGAGGCGAGCGCGGACCACCCCTGGGACACGTCCACGCTTCCGGCGTCGATGGAGACGAGCGTCTCTTTCGTGAAGTCACGGCGCAGCAGGTCCTGGATGGTGGACTGGAGCATGCGCTGCTGTTCGTTGAGGAGCAGGTCCATGCCTAGCGCAGTCTCCCCGGTTCTTCCCGGACGTCACGCCCGATGCCGAGCCGCCGCGCGATGATGACGCGTTGTATCTCCGCAGTGCCGCCGGGGTGCTGGTCGACGATGGCGCCGCGCTGGTGCACCTCGACGTGGCCGCCGGCGACGGCCCACTCGTCGGGTGATTCGACAAGAGCCTGCGGGCCCATCACGTCCAGCACGGCGCGCGCCTTGGCGAGCTGGCCGCGCTTCTGGTAGAGGTACGCCTGCGCGCCCTCGTACGTGAGCTGCCTGCCCTGTCCGCGCCAGGCGTAGTTGCGGAAGTGCAGCAGGCGCGTCACTTCAGCGTCGATGTAGAAGTCGACGAGGCGGTCGCGCACGTCCTGGTCGTCCAGGAGCGGCCTGCCACCGCGCTTCGCGTTGCGGGCGTACTCGAACACGCGCTCGGTGAGCGGGTCGTCGCGGACGGCGCTGCGGAGCAGGCCGTGCTCGATCTCCAGGTGCGTTCCCGCTACCTTCCAGCCGTTGCCTTCGCCGCCCACGAGGTTGAACGCGGGCACGCGGACGTTGTCGAAGTAGACGGTGTTCTTGATGCCGCTCGCGGCCCCGCGCTCGCCGCCGACGAAGAGGAGGTCCATCTGCTCGACGGTGACGCCCGGCAGGTCCATCGGCATCATCAACCAACCGAGGTTCTCGTGCCGCGGAGCGTCCGGGTCGGTGACGACGATCATCCACGAGTACTCCGCGCCGTGGCTGCTGCCGACGAATATCTTGGTGCCGTTGACGACGTACTCGTCGCCGTCGCGGATGGCGGTCGTGCGGACGCTGGCGAGGTCGGAGCCGGACTCCGGCTCGGTGAGCAGCTGCCAGGTGCGTATCGTGCCCCGCAGGATCATCGGGAGGAAGTGCGCCTTCTGCTCCTCGGTTCCCCAGACGTTGATGGCGACTGCGCCGAGCTTGCCGCCGGTGTCGTAGTAAGGCGGCAGCGGCATGTTGTACCGGTCCAGCTCCTCCTCCAGCGCCATGGCGAGCTCCATGGAGAGCCCGCCGCCGCCGTACTCGGCCGGCATGGTGGGGTAGAGCCAGCCCTTCGCGCCCAGCCTGCGCCCGAACTCGCGCTGAAGCTCGTACTCGTCGCGGGTGAGATTTGCCGGGTCCGGGTGGTCGGGGATGCGGGGGACGTTCTGCTCGATCCAGGCGCGCGCCTCCTGGCGGAACGCATCCTGCTCGGGCGTCCATTCAAGTTCGAAGTCCATAACGGGCGGATGTTAGCAGATGGTGGGGAGGGGAGCGGTGCCAGGCGGCGAGGGGTTCGATGGTAACGGCGCCGCCCTCGACAACGTCGAGCGCGACCCGGCTGCCACTGAGCATCCGCATCCCGATAAGAGGTTTGTCTCCCGCTTCATAGACCCGAATCGCGCCCCGTCCGCCGTGCCACACTACTGAAGCAGTGTAGATGGCGTGCATCTGCGTGCTCCCGTCAGCAAGCACCATGGGCCTTTCGCCTTGGCTGGCCAGCCCAAGCTGCTGAATCATGGAATGCGGCAATACGAGGCATCCCGTGTAACCCGTGTCAAGCACAGCTTCGCAAGGCTGCGTTTGCCCCGCCTGGCTCTCGATGGGCACAAAGAGGATCGCTTCTCGCTGCCTCACTATCCCGCTAATGGTCGTCATCAGGAATAAGTCCCCCGAAACTCTCGACTCCCTTATAGCCGATGCGTTCTCCCCACGTACGTGCATCGGGGCGGCGGGCGAGGAGCTTCACGGTAGCTTCCAGATCCTCTTCGTCTATCTCGTAGTCGCCACTGTCAACGTCGATGACGACGACCTTGCCTTTCAGATGGGGATAGACGAGCGGGCGTACCTTCTTTCTGTAGATCGCCTGCCCTCGGGCAGCGATACTCCTGCGCGGGAGCGGCAGCCTGATGTTCATGTGCTCCTCCGACGACAACCGTCGCCGAGAGTGCAGGGCGTGCTGAATGCCAGGGGCAATAGCTGTGTGTCGCACAAATGGACCATCCCGCACCATCTCGGCGGAGCGGGGTGGTGTCAGGCGTTCGCCGGGACTTCGGCTTTCTACAGCGTGATCTTCTTGTAGAGCTGGGGCAGGCGGCGCGGGAGCTCCATGATATCCGGCAGCACCTCGTAGTTGAGGTCGCCGGTCATGGTGCGGAGGTAGTCATGGCCGTTGCGGTCGACGGTCAGGCAGAAGGGCGTGATGTCCACGTTGCGCGCCTCCATCAGGGCCATGCGCGTGTCCTGGACGGCGTACTCCTTCTCGACCCCCTCGCGCGAGTAGCCGCGGTCCTGCGGGCGGCCGTCGCTGATGACGAACATGAACTTGGTCTTGGCGTCCACGCTGGCGAGCTTCGAGGTGGCGTGACGGATGGCCGGGGCCATGCGCGTAGCGTGGAGCGGGGCGACCTTGTCCATGCGGCGCTTCACGCGGTCCGTGAAGAGTTCCTCGACCTCCTTGATGACGTAGAACTCGACGTTCTCGCGTCCGAAGCCCGAGAAGCCGTAGACGCCGTAACGGTCGCCGATGGTCTCGAGCGCGTTCATCAGCAGCACCATCGACTCCTTCTCGACGTCGATGATGCGCTTGTAGGGGCGGCGGGCGGTCTCGCCGCGGCGGGCGCGGAGCCACGCGGTGTAGGCGACGGGGTCGCCGGGGGCGTTCCAGTCGGAGTCGCGTGAGCTCTCCTCCACTGCCTCCGCAGTAGAGGCGCTCATGTCCAGCAGGAAGACGACGGCGACGTCGCGCTCGTCCTTGTTGCGCCGCCAGTAGATCCGCTCGTCCGGTGTCATCTTGTTCCGCAGGTCGATGAGAGCCTCGATGCCGGCGTCCAGATCCACGTCCTCGCCCTCCGGCAGCCGCTTCACCTTGCGGTACATCTCCGGGCGCACGGACTCGAACTGGCGCTTGATCTGCTCGATGAGCCCTGCATAGGCGTGCATCGTTTCGTTGTAGAAGGCGGTCTCCCCGGAGACGGCGATGCGCTCCTGAACGATGCACCAGCGCGGGCGGTAGTCTTTGGCGCGGAAGTCCCACTCGTCGTAGGCGTACGAGCGGGGTTCGTGCGGTTCCAGCGGGCCGCCTTCCTCGTCGACGTGGGGAATCTGGTTGTAGCCGGAGCCCGCGGGGTTCTGCGGTGCGTCCGCGCCCATCTCCTTCATCATATTGGCGGCGACGGTCGTGACCTCGGCGTCGTCGGCGAAGTCGATCTCGGTGGAGTCGCGCAAGGCCTGTTCGAGCTCCGCCTGCGACATGCCCTGGGCGCTCTCAGAGCCGTCGTCATCGCCGGGCTCGGCCTGTCCGCGCATCTGGGCGAGCAGTTGCACCATCTCCGGCTTGAAGTCGCCGCGGTAGTCGACGTCGTCCGGCGATTCGTACTCGTCTCCGGGCGTCTCCTCCTGGGCCTCCTCGGCCTCGGCGCGCAGCCGCGCCACGATCTCTTCCAGCGTGGGCTCATCGAAGTCGGCGTCGCTGAGGTCGACGGTCTCCCAGTCATCCAGGGCAACGAATTCGTTGGGCACCTGGGAAAGCGTGTAGTACATGCGCAGCGCCGCCTCTGCGGAGTCCTCGGACGTGGCGTCGTGGTTGCGCACGCTGCGCAGGAGACCGGCGAGTTGCATCGCCTGCCGTGCGTAGCTCGAGGGGACGCGGGCGCTGGTCTGCCCCAGGCTGAGCCGCACGAGCGACTCCATGAGCGCCATCTGGGCGGGCATCATCTCGATGGGGCCGCGAGCGTCCAGGGCATCGCTCTGCACGCGCTGGTAGCTCGGCGCCAGCCCGCGGTACTGGTTCATGATGCGGTGGTCTATGCGCACGCTCTCCGTGGTGGAGAAGAGGTCGGCCGCCATGGCGCGCACCGGGAAGAGGTCGAAGAACGAAGTGACCTCGGTGGAGCCGGGCATCGTGCCGAGTCCCTCGGCGATGCCCTCGCGGTAATCGTTGAAGCCGGACGAGGGAGAGTGGAAGTCAAAGTCGAAGCTCTTGAACTCCAGGTGCCCTACCTGGTGCGTGGTGACGACCTTGAGCCAGGCGAAGTTCTCGCTCTTGGTGTCGCGCAGGTCGACGGTGGACGGGAGGAAGACGCTCTTGCCATCGGTTGTGGCGAACTCGACGGAGACCCAGCCGATGTTGCGGTGGGTGATATCGTTCGCCTCTTGAAGTTCGACCTCTGTGCCTGCGAGGGCGTTCGAGTACATGCGCAGGAGGCCGTGCACCTTCTCCAACTCGATGCTGGACGAGAGCTGATCGAGGAGCGTCTCGGCGCGCGCTGACTCGAGCCGGAAGTAGGCGATGCCCGCGTCCGGGTTGTCGCGCAGGAACTCGAGGCCGCGACCGGACCCGGTGTCCACTTGCCTCGGGCTGAGGCGGGCAAGGACGCTGGGCGCGGTGCGCAGGAAAGCGCTGACGGCTTCAGCGGAGGTGTCGGCGAGGTCTTCCGCGCGCTCGAGCACCATCGTCTGCAACTCCTGCGGAAGCTGCCCGAGCGAGTGTGCGCTCTCCACCATGAAAC
>JAPOOH010000555.1 GCA_026713505.1 Chloroflexota bacterium
GATTCGAACCTCCGAAGACCGAAGCCCACAGTTTTACAGACTGCTTCCGTTGACCGCTTGGATACGTCCCCAAAACACGTAATTTGGGAGCGACTGTCCGTTAAAAAGCAGTGGGTCAATCATTTCGGCGGCTTGGGGTGGACGACGGGAATTGAACCCGCATCCCCTGATCCACAATCAGGTGCTTTGCCATTAAGCTACGTCCAACACTGTGGGTGGAATGTAGCGGACGCGGTCGACTTAGAAAGCGATGCGCGCCCTGGCAGTATGCGCGAAAGGAGCGACCGTCTGCGTCTCGCAAACGACAGTCGCGATGATATACGAATTGGCAACTATCATGTCACGCTCCTTGCGTTGTCATTGTAACACGTGGCACGGGTGGAGGGACTCGAACCCCCGACCTCTTGATTCAAAGTCAAGCGTTCTACCGACTGAACTACACCCGATCATTGCGAATTGAGCATCAACACGAATTGAGCATCAACGAGAATTGAGCATCAACACGAATTGAGCATCGTTTGTTGGACTTGAGCATCGTTTAGACTTGAGCATCATTTAGACTTGACGTTCGTGCTTCAGGTTTGCTTGCGTTGCGTTCTCACGTCAAGCAAGAGACTGTTGATCGCGAACAATGGATCGCAATGGGCCTGGATGTAGAACCCACTCTTGTAATGGCAACTTGCCACGACCATTTTGTCTTCCCGATTCACTGCTTCCAGGATGTCTGTCGAGATCTCATCGAGCAATCCAATGAACCGCAATTCCGTTTCCGCTGAATTGCGGTTCGGCTTGTGTTGATTGAACTTCAACGAAAACCCATCAGTGTTTTCGTACAGCCACATCAGGCCGTCTAGCATGTCATCGGGCATCACTGAGTCTTGTCCTCTTCTTCGTTCTTTCTGGCCGCAACCATCAAGTCTGGCTCTATTTGGTCGATCACCCGCTTGGTTTCTGCGCGCGACAGTCGCATCAGGGTGCCCTTCTCAGTCTCGAGTTCAAGACATCCGTCCACGGTCAAAACCACTCTCGCGAGAGGAGCTTCACTCCAGACAGAGCCGTGCGGGCCTTCGTAGATTGCTATCATGGTTCATTGCCTTGGGCATTGATTGCTTGGACGCGCGAGGGACCCACCAGACTTTGGTCCCTCGCGCGCAGGCTGTGTCTTGGCTAGCGCAGGAATGCCTGCTACACGCCCTTTAGACTATGGCAGCCACCATGCATGCCGTCTGGTCGGCAAGATGCATGATCTAGCCCACATAGACGCGACAAATTCCTATCTCACAACCCCAATAGGACTTGTCTCCGTGACGTGAAGCCAATTCTTGTCGTGTGTCTGTCTGTGCATTTTTGTTCACGTTGGTTTGTTCAGCCTAGCTCGGTATAAGTCCCCGGCGGCAATTCCCATCCGCCGGGGACTCTTTGATCTCGCCGGAATCTAACCGGCAACCTCGACATTATCAGCGTCGTGCTCTTCAATTGAGCTAGAGACTCCCCTTGATTAATCGGTTCACGCAAGCAACGAGTTCATTTTGACAATGTTGGATTGCTCTGCCACTGAGCTACTGCCCCTCCATGCACACTGCGTCACGCCACCGCAGCTATCGGCAATGTGCATGGAGGGGCAGAGGGGACTTGAACCCCCGCGCATCCATTGAATTAGTCTCGTTGCGCTTTCCCTTTCATCAATTCTGGGTCAAGCTGGAGGGCAATACGATGACGATGACGACAACGATGATCCTCAACCCTAGCGGGATGCCAGGGCGGAGGGTTGACGACTAGATTGGCCCTCTAGGCTGATTGGGCTCAGACGATGTCGGCGTTGAGGTAGCCGACCAACATCTGGCCGATGTTGCGGTTGATGACTTCCGTGCCATTTGCGCGCTGGCGAGCACGCTTCACGGCTTGAATTAGCGCGTCGAATCGACCAAGCAGAGTCGACTTGTCGACTGGCGTCAGCATGCCAGAAGTCTTGATGTTGGTGACGCGAGCAATCGGCACGTCGACAGAAAACGATTCTGTCTGAGCGGGATGATGCTCGGTGGCTTCCACGATGATCTCGTGACGCCGAACCTTCTCGGTTCGGAAAGTCGTCTCAGGCGGAGCCTTGTAGACGCCCTTGCCCTTGTCAGAATCCTCGGACCAGTTGACGCCGGGCTGAAGAGTCGGAATTGCTTCGTACAGAGGCTTGAGACGCTTGAGGTGGTTCTCAAGGCCGAGCAGGAACGTCGCCGGCACGTCTTCAGCCAGCGTCACGCCGTCGACGACAATGTTTGCCCTGGCTTCCTGATTCGTCGTGTCCTTCTGAAAGGCC
>JAPOOH010000006.1 GCA_026713505.1 Chloroflexota bacterium
CAGCTCCTGGACGTCGGCCATGTCCTGCAGGGTGACGACCAGAGACTCGACCGCGCCCTCGTCGGAGAGGATGGGAGTGGCGTTGAGCAGCGTTGTGACGCTGCGCCCGTCGGGGACCTGTAGGACGATCTCCTCGGCCCGCACGGTTTCCCCGGTATTCACGAGCTCGGCCATCGGGAACTCCCGCAGGGAGAATTCCCGCCCGTCGGCCCGCCTGTAGGTCAATATCTCCAGTAGGTCCTCCGGCGACTGGTCGGGGTTTCGCAGGCTGTCCACGATCCTCCTGGCCTCCCGGTTGAAGGACACGGGCGCGCCGGTCGCGACGTCGAAGACCGCGACGCCCACCGGAGAGGTGTCTATCAGCGTTTCCAGGTCGGCCCTGGTCCGCCGTTCCTCGCGGTGCCTTCGGGCGTTGGCGATGGCCATCGCCGCCTGGGAGGCGAAGAGCACCAGCGTCTCCTCGTCTTCCTGGGTGAACTCACGGTTGCCGGCCTCATGGGCCAGGTAGATCGTGCCGACCCCGACCCCCTGGTGGCGGATGGGCGCCACCAGCAGGGACTTCACCGGCACCGAGGGCAGGAACCTGGGCATGTCCAGCCCTCCCAGGTGGCTGTCCACGTCCGAGACCCGAAGGGGCTGCTCCAGCCCGCTGAGATATTCGAAGAATCCCCGTCCCTCCGGCATGTCCCACAGCCCCTGGTGCTGTTCGCCCGTCAGACCGGAGACGATGAAGTCGGGCGTCTGTCCGGCTTCGCCAAGGACCGTTATGGCCGCGTAGCGCGAGGCCGTCAGGGTCCGGGCGCTGTCCACCACCTCCTGCAACACCGTGTCGAAGTCGAGGCTCTCGTTGATGCGGAGGCTGGCCCCGCTCAGGCGGGAGAGGCGCTCCCGCAGGGCCTCGTTCTCTCGCATCATTTCGTCCGGTCGGTCCAACTCACCACCTCGATGGGACGCGGCTTTGGGGGCAATTATGCCATCTTCGGCGGATGGTAACAATAAGTTACCGACAATCACTGAAATAGTGAACGAACGGAAATAGACACGGTGGTAGCATCGCCAAGGAGTGTGCCCGGAATATGGGAGGTGTCGCTTGGCTTTCGTGCAGAGAAAACCTGAACGGGCAACAGCATCGACACCGGCGGCAGTCGAGGTGAAGCCTGCGCTCGAGGCGACTCGCGCCGCCAACTCTCCCGCACGTAGGGTTCCTCCTGGGATGCGACGGTATGGCCAACGCCTGGGGCCGGTAACGACCACGACGCGGCCCATCGTTCGTTAGGAGTTGAGCAATTGCAAATCCAAGAACGGCTCATCGACTTCGACCAATTGGAGCTGCCCCTCTGCAAATGACGCCGCGCCGGCATCGCTGACTCCGGTTTAGCCGGGACCGCTTTGCGATTCAGGTTGAGGCGTCGTTGGAGCGCCCACACCTCCATTGCTAAACGGACGCAGGAGTTCAGGGGGTGTCTGAGCCGCCTGCGAAAGGAGAGATAGAATTATCAAAGGCTGGTCCGTCCACGTGAATCCACACGGCCTGGGGAGGCAAGCCCGGCAAGCAGCCCTGGCGCTTCTGCTGATAGCGCTTGCCGCGGCGTCCCTGGCGGCCTGCGGCGGTGACTCGCCGTCCGAGGGGCCAACGCAGTCCACCCAAGCCCCCGGCATGACGCCCGGCAATACGCCCGCGTCTGCGGACACACCTACGCCTGTTTCCGTAGCCGACAGCGGGTCTGCGTCAGGAGACAGGGAAGCTCTGATCGCCTTCTACAATGCCACGGACGGCCCAAACTGGGACAACAACACAAACTGGCTGAGCGACGCGCCGCTTGCGGAGTGGTCCGGCGTCGAGACGGACGCCAACGGTCGGGTCATAACGCTGGACCTCCGCTGGAACCGGCTGACGGGTGAGATACCGTCGGAGCTGGGCAGCCTCTCCAACCTTGAATCGCTGGGGCTCGGCCTCAACCAGTTGACCGGAGAGATACCGCCGTGGCTGGGAGACCTCTCCAACCTTGAACAGCTGTTCCTCAACAGCAACGACTTGAGCGGGGAGATACCGCCGGAGCTGGG
>JAPOOH010000007.1 GCA_026713505.1 Chloroflexota bacterium
CGCCGAAGTAGTCGCCGCGCGTGCGGAGCGCCATGATGACTTCCTCGACGGCGGTGTTCCCCGCGCGCTCGCCGATGCCGTTGATGCAGCCCTCCACCTGGCGGGCGCCGGCCTTTACGGCGGAGAGGCTGTTCGCCACAGACATGCCGAGGTCGTCGTGGCAGTGCACGGAGATGCGGACGGTGTGGCCAAGCTCCGGCACCTCGGCGCGCAGGTAGGTGATGAGACCGCCGAACTCCTCCGGCACCGCGTAGCCCACCGTGTCCGGAATGTTGATGGTCGTCGCGCCCGCGTCGACGGCGGCCCGCACCATGTGCGCGAGGAACTCGCGCTCCGTGCGGCTGGAGTCCATGGGGGAGAACTCGACGTCGTCCGTGTACTGGCGCGCACGGGAGACGGCCTTGACCGCGATCTCCACCACTTCTTCCCGGTTCTTCCGCAGCTGGTGCTGGATGTGCTGGTCCGAGGAGGAGATGAAGATGTGGATGCGCGGGTGCGCCGCGTCCTTCAGCGCTTCCCCTGCGCGGTCCACGGCGGCCTCGTTCGCATGCGCAAGCGCCGCGATGATGGGCTTGCGCACGTCCCGGGCGATGGACTGCACCGCCTCGAAGTCGCCGGGAGAACTGACGGGGAAGCCCGCCTCGATGATGTCCACGTTCAGCCGCTCCAGCTGCCTCGCTATCTCCAACTTCTCTTCCACCGTCATCCCTGCTCCGGCGGACTGCTCTCCGTCCCGGAGCGTCGTGTCGAAGATGAGCACTCGGTCTTCCATGTCGTTCCTCCGCAAACAGGCCGTTGCGGCCTCCGCTGATGGCTGACGGTCTACTTCTTCCCCAGGAAGGTCATCATCCCCCGGAGCTCTGCGCCGACGTTCTCGATCTCATGCTGGGCCGCCGCCTCGCGCATCGCCTTGAAGCGCGGCTGGCCCTCGTGGTTCTCTGCTATCCATTCGCGCGCGAGCGAGCCGTCCTGTATCTCCTGCAGCACCGTCTTCATCGCGGCACGGGCGTGCTCGTCCACCACGCGGGAGCCTCGGCTGTAGTCGCCGTACTCGGCCGTGTCGCTCACGGAGTAGCGCATGTACTTCATGCCTCCCTCGTAGAGCAGGTCGACGATGAGCTTCAGCTCGTGCATCACCTCGAAGTAGGCGATCTCAGGCTGGTAGCCGGCCTCCACGAGCACTTCAAAAGCGTTGGTGATGAGGTTGGTCACGCCGCCGCAGAGCACGGTCTGCTCACCGAAGAGGTCGGTCTCCGTCTCTTCCTTGAACGTCGTCTCCACGATGCCGGCGCGGTCCGAGCCGATGCCGGCGCCGTACGCCAGCGCGTTCGCGAGCGCGTCGCCGGAGGCGTCCTGGTGGATCGCCACGAGCGACGGCACCCCCTGGCCCTCAACGAACACCTCGCGTACGCGGTGCCCCGGCGCCTTGGGAGCGATCATAGAAACGTCAACTTCGGCGGGAGGCTGGATCTCCCCGAAGTGGATGTTGAAGCCGTGGGCGAACATCAGCGTCTTGGAGCTGTCCAGGTTCGGCTCGATCGACTCCGTGTAGATGCCCCGCTGCGCCGTGTCAGGCGCGAGCACCATGATGACGTCGCTCGCCCTGGCGGTCTCCGCCGGTGTGTCGACCCGCAGCCCTTCCGCCTCCGCCTTCGCGCGGCTGGCGCTCGTCGGCAGCAGGCCCACCATCACGTCGACGCCGTTGTCGCGCAGGTTGAGCGCGTGCGCGTGCCCCTGGCTGCCGTAGCCGATGATGCCGATGCGCTTGCCGCTCAGGCGGCCGATGTCGGCATCCTCCTTGTAATACATCTTCGCCATCGTTCGTCTCCTCCTCGTGTTCTGGTTCCTCTGCGTTCCCCCGGGGACGCGCCCCTCAGGGGACGACTTCCGTGTCCGGCGCGCTTACCGCCGGCTGGGAAGCCATCTGCTTCGTACCCGTGGCCACGCCGCCGCGGGTCATCGCTATCCGTCCGGTCCGCATCGTCTCGCGGACGCCGAACGGCTCAAGCAGCTTGATGAGCGCGTCGATCTTCTCTTCGTCGCCGGTCACCTCCACGATGACCGTGTCCTTGCCCACGTCCACGATGCCCGCGCGGAAGATGTCCACTATCTGCATGATCTCCGCGCGGTTGTCCTTGTTGGACTTCACCTTCAGCAGCGCCATCTCGCGCATGACGCTGCTCTCTGACGAGATGTTCGTCACCCGCACCACGTCTATCAGCTTGTAGAGCTGCTTCGTCACCTGCTCCACGACCCATTCCCCACCTTCGACCGCGAACGTCATGCGCGAAAGGCCCGGCTTCTCGCTGTGGCCGACCGCCAGGCTCGATATGTTGAACCCGCGACGCGAGAACAGGCCCGCGACGCGCGCCAACACACCCGGCCTGTCATGCACCAGCGCCGTTATCGTGTGGACGTGGCCGTTTGCACTTACTTCAGCCATGACAGCGCTTCCCGCCCTCCGGGCGACTCGATCATCTCGAACACGCTCTCTCCCGCCGGAACGTGCGGGTACACGTTCTCCTCCGGCTCGACGTGGAAGTCGATGATGGCGGGTCCGTCGACCGCTGCCGCCTCCTCTATCGCCGCCCGCACCTGCTGCTCGTCCGTGACGTGCTTCGCCCAGATGCCGTACGCCCCTGCGAGCTTCACGAAGTCCGGGTTGCCCGTGTAACCGGACGCCACACGCGAGCCGTCATAGAAGAGGTCCTGCAGCTGCCGCACGAGGCCGAGGTTGTTGTTGTTCAGGATGGCGAACTTCACCGGCACGTTGTGCTCCACGATGGTCGCCAGCTCGGACATCGTCATCTGGAATCCGCCGTCCCCGGCGATGCTCCACACCTGCCGGTTGGGTTGGGCGAACGCCGCGCCCATCGCCGCCGGCACTTCGAAGCCCATCGTCCCCAGCCCGCCGGACGTGATCCAGGAGCCCGGCTCCTTGAACACGTAATGCTGGGCCGCCCACATCTGGTGCTGCCCCACGCCGGTGACGACGATGGC
>JAPOOH010000008.1 GCA_026713505.1 Chloroflexota bacterium
AGACGAAGCGTGCCGTCGGGCGGAGGAAGGGGCGTGGACTCGGCGATGGGGGTTGGGGTGGGGGTCAGGGTGGGGGTGGGGGTGGGGCTGCTGCACGCCGCAAGGCCAACTGCCATTAGCAATAAGCCGGCGTAGGCTGCTGCTCTCTGCATGCAAAACGGGATGTGCAAGGCTAAGCGTCCGATACGCGCTCCGGCGCCCCGCCGGGATTGCGCAGCGTGCCCAGGCTCATCCTGCCTGTCATGAACAGGGCGATGGCCGTGGGCGGAAGCACGATCAGCAGGTGCATCATCAGCGCGAAGTTCAGTGCAGCCGCCGCGTCCGCCCCTGACTCGGTAAGCATCGTCACGACAGCGAAGTGGTATGTCCCCGCCCCGGAGGGCACGGACGGCACGGCGGACGTGAAGAACGTCGCGGCGACCAGGATGGTTGCCATCGTCACGGGGTGCACATCCATATCCAACCCCAGGGCCAGCAACCACCCGGCGACGCCCAGCAGCAGCCAGTGCGCGATGTTCGCGCCGAGCGAGAGCCACAGCCGCGCGGGCTCGTCCTTGAGATTCCTGAACCCTTCTACGATGCGCTGCAGGAACGCGAACCTGTCCTGCCAGGGCACGGCCCCGCGCACAACGGCGGTGAGGATGAGCGCACTGACCACGAACATGATGAATGCACCGATCAGTTGGATGTTCGCGTTGGTCGCCCGGACACCCGGGCTGAGGAGGACCCCCAGCGCCATCATCAGGGCAGTCGTGAAGATGTCCAGGACGTTCTCGCCCACGAGCGTTGCGAACGCTCGTGGGAACGGCACGCCGTAGCGGCGGTTGATCATCGCCAGTTGCACCGGCTCGCTCACCATGCGCACAGGTGACAGGTTGTTGAAGCCGAGGCCCGTATTCTGCGTCAGCAGCACCTGGAGGAACGAGACTCCGTCACGGTGCAGCAGCACGTGCCAGCGCGAGGCGCGGAGCGCGATGGCGGCAGCGAGGGGAACAAGGGCAAGGAGGGCCAGTTCAGGCGGGAACGCGATGAACGCGTCCGCCACTTCCTTCCAGACGATGTTGTGCGCGGCGAGGTAGGCGAGCGACCCGCTGGCGACGATGCCGAACGCGGCCTGCACCCACTTGTTCCGGGAGACTCGTAACAGCGCCTGTGCCCACGAAGGCATGAAGACCGTTCTCCTCTCTCAGTCTTCTTTCCATCGTCTACAATCCAGTCATGCAGGAAGCTGCCGCCCAGAGTTACCGGACCGACCACCCGCTGACCGACGGGCACACGCACATAGACCAGTTCGCACCCGAAGACACCGGCCCGCTTCTCGACAGAGCACGAGAGGCGAACGTGCGACTGATTATAGCAGCGGGCGTCACCCTGGACTCCTGCCGCCGCGTGCAGGCGCTCGCCGACGCGCACCCGCAGGTGTACGCGGGCGTCGGCCTGCACCCCGCCGACCTCACCGGCTGGGTCGACGACCGCACCGCCGCCGAGCTACGACAACTCGCCCGCCACCCGAAGGTCGTCGAGTGGAGCGAGACCGGCCTCGACTACATGCCGCACTCGCCCGCGCACGACGTGCAGCAGGACGCGTTCCGCCGGCAAATACGCCTCGCCCGGGAATTCGGTTTGCCGCTCGTGACGCACTCCCGCGAGGCCGACGACGACACGCTCCGCCTGCTGCGGGAGGAGGGCGCAGGCGAGGTCGGCGGCGCGTGGCACTACTTCCAGGGCGACCTGCGCCTCGCCGAGCGCGTTATCGAGCTCGGCTTCTACATCTCCCTCGCCAAGCCGCTGCTCCGCCTGCCGGAGTTGCAGGCCGCGGTGGAGCAACTGCCGCTGGACCGCATCGTCATCGAGACAGACTCGTACCCCCAGCCGTTCAAGAAGAACCCTATCCGTCGCACGGAGCCGTGGCACCTCCCGCAGGTCGCAGAGAAGCTCGCCGAACTCCAGCGCACGGACGTTGAGACCGTCGCCGAGGTCACCACCGCGAATTACCTGCGGATGCTGCGTGGGCGCGTGGACGCGGAAGTGCTGCTGCCTGCCAGAGACTAGACGCCCCTGGGCAGGACCCCGAATACCGACCAGCCCGGGCGCAGTTCGAACGAGTCCTGGTGGGAAACGAACCCACCGCTGTCTTCTGCAGCGAGCGCAAGCTTGATCGCCCACAAGGACATCGCCTGCATTCCCATCTTCTCCTCGAGTTCCGGCATGGTGAAGAATCCTGCGTCGAGCGATTCCACGCCATCCGCGCGCGGCTCTCCCGACATCCACTCCAGCCGGAAGACGACGTAGAGGTTGGCCACCGGGCGTTCGGGCGTGCTTGCCGAATGCCGGAAGCCGATCACCTCCCGCACCGTTGCGACTATCCCTGCCTCTTCCCGCACCTCCCGCTCCGCCGCGTGAGGGATCGCTTCGTCGGCCTCGACATACCCGCCCGGTATCTGCCAGTTCCCCCGGCCGGGGTTGAGCCCCCGCTGGATGAGGAGCGCCTTGCCGTCGCGGATGACGACGCCCCCGCAACCGATGGATGACTCACCGAAGTGCAGGAACCCGCAGCCGTCCGCCACGCACGCGGGTCGCTCCCGGCCTCCGTCGAACTTCGAATCCAGCACCGACCCGCACCGCGGGCAGTAGACAGGTGGACTCATGGCGTCAACTCCTCAAAATCTCTGGACCGTTCCCCATCCTACCCTGCCTGTAAACCGGTGCTTGAGGTCCGCCGGGACGGCTCTCGCCAGCACCATTTCTCTCTCGTACTACCCTCCTGAAGGCGTGTGGTTCAGCGTTGCGCCGGACAGCACCACCCCTTACAGTGGATTGAGACCCACTTGCACCGGCAAGGAGCAGTCATGGCTATCTGGGACAAGATACGAGGCGAGTTCATCGACATCGTCGAGTGGACCGACGATTCGCAGGACACGCTCGTCTACCGCTTCCAGCGGTACGACAACGAGATCAAGTACGGCGCGCAGCTGGTCGTGCGCGAAGGGCAAAACGCAGCCTTCGTGAACATGGGCCAGCTGGCCGACGTTTTCGCTCCGGGCATGCACGTACTGGAGACTGGCAACCTGCCTATCCTTTCGACTCTCCAGGGCTGGAAGTACGGCTTCTCCCGCCCGTTCAAGGCAGAGGTCTACTTCGTCAGCACCAGGCGATTCACCGACCTCAAGTGGGGCACCAAGAACCCCTTGATGCTCCGCGACGCGGACTTCGGACTCGTGCGCCTGCGGGCATTCGGCACCTACGCCATACGTGTGCATGACACTGCCGTCCTGCTGCGGGAGCTCGTGGGCACCTCAGGGCACTACAGGACCGAGGACATCACCGACCAGCTGCGCAACATCATCGTGTCGCGGTTCGCCGACCTGATCGGCGAGAGCAACATACCCGCGCTGGACCTGGTCTCGAACTATGACGAGCTCGGTTCCTTCATGGCCTCCAAGGTCAGGCCGGAGTTCAACGCCTATGGACTGGAGCTCACCAAGCTCCTCGTTGAGAACGTGTCGCTGCCTGCCGAGGTGGAGGCCGCACTCGACAAGCGCACAAGCATGGGCGCGGTCGGCAATCTGAACGCGTTCACCCAGTTCCAGGCGGCGACCGCCATGGAGGCCGCGGCCAACAACCCCGGCACCGCAGGCAGCGCGGTAGGCCTGGGCATGGGCATGATGATGGGTGGCCAACTCGGCCACACCGCCGCGCCCCCGGCTGCGGCGCCCGCCCCGCCGCCCATCCCCCAGCCGGTGCAGTTCTTCGTCGCCGTCAACGGGCAGCAGACGGGGCCGTTCGGCATGGACGTGCTCGCCGCGCAGGTGCAGCAGGGCCAGCTCACTCCGGACACGCTCGTGTGGCAGGCGGGCATGGCCCAGTGGGGAAGGGCAGCGGACGTCGGAACGCTGGCCGCACTGTTCGGCGCCACCCCGCCCCCGTTGCCGCCCCAGGCCCCCTAGCCATCTGACCTGCTCTACGACAGGAGTCCCATGACGACGGAAACGCAGGCAGAACGCAGCCCGGACGATTTCTCATGCGAGCAGTGCGGCTCGTTGCTCGAGTTCCAGCCGGGCAAGAACATGCTCGTCTGCGGGCACTGCGGATTCGAGTCTCCTCTCCCTGAGTCCAGCGAGGAGATCGAAGAGATCGACTTCCACGAACGGCTGGCATCCCTCGAGAGCGGCGAGGACCTCGAAGAGGTGACCACGGTCTCCTGTCCGAGCTGCGGCGCGGACTTCGAGCGGGACGCGAACCTCTCCTCGGAGGAGTGTCCCTTCTGCGGCACCACCATCGTCGCCGAGGGAGGCTCCCACAAACAGATCAAGCCGCGCTCGCTGCTCCCCTTCAAGGTAGAGCGGGAACGCGCCCGCGCGCTCTTCCGCCGGTGGGTGTCGAAGCTGTGGTTCGCTCCCAACGACTTCAAGAAGCGCGCCCGGCTGGACACGACGCTCTCCGGCATGTACGTCCCGCACTGGACCTACGACAGCTCGGTCACGACGGAGTACACGGGGCAGCGGGGTGTCCACTACTACGTGCCGGTGAGCACGGGCAAGGGCACCACCATGGTGCGGCGCACGTGGTGGACGCCGGTCAGCGGCACGGTGGACAACACGTTCGACGACGTCCTGGTGCTCGCGAGCCACTCCTTGCCCCGGAAGTACATGGAGAAGCTGGAGCCGTGGGGACTCCCCGACCTCGTACCGTTCCAGAACGAGTACATGAGCGGCTTCCGCGCTGAGAGCTACCAGGTCGGCCTGGAACAGGGCTTCGCAGAGGCCCGCCAGCAGATGGACGAGCCCATACGCCAGACGATCCGTTTCCAGATCGGCGGGGACGAGCAGATCATCCAGTGGAAGCACTCCGAGTTCAACGACATCACCTTCAAGCACATCCTGCTGCCGGTGTGGATCAGCGCGTATCGCTACAGGAACAAGCCCTTCCGTTTCCTGGTCAACGCCCGAACCGGAGAGGTGCAGGGTGAGCGGCCCTGGAGCTGGGTGAAGATACTCTCCGCTGCAGCCGCAGCCGCGGTGGTGCTGTCGGGGGCCCTCATCGTCATCTACGAGGGAGCCAAACCGGCGATGGTCTAGCGCGCCCGGCCCGGCGTCGCTTCTACCCCACTGCGCCGCACGCGCGGAGCGCTGCCGCCTCCTCCGCGCCGATGCCCGCCTCCGCCAGCACCGCGTCCGTGTGCTCGCCCGGTTCCGGCGCACCTCGCCGCACCCCGCCCGGCGTCCGCGAGTGTTTCACCGGTGTGTTCGTGAACGTCACCGCGCCCGCCTGCGGCGCCTCTGCTTCGACGAACATACCGCGGAAGTTGAGCTGCGGGTCGACGGCCACCTGCGAGACGTCCTGCACGGGGCCTACCGCGATGCCCGCCGGGCCGAGCAGGTCCACCCAATCGCCGGTGGTGCGCTGCGCGAGCGCCGACTCCAGGTGGGGCCGCAGCTCGTCGTAGTTCACGCGCCGCAGCCAGCCGGACGCGAAGCGCTCGTCGTCCTTGAGTTCGGGTTTGCCGATGAGTGTCGCGAACCGCCCCCAGTGGCCGGTGGGGCCGTCCGACACGGCCACCGCCACGTAGCCGTCCTTCGTCGGCAGTGCCTGCACCGGCGCGGTGACCGGGTGCCGCGTGCCGATGCGCTCCGGCATCTCACCGAGCGCGAAGTAGCGCATCAGCGGGTTCTCCAGTATCGCAGCCTGGCAGTCGAGCATCGCCATGTCGATATGCTGGCCGAGGCCGGAGCGTCCGCGCTCAACGACCGCGGAGAGCACGCCGATGGTCGTGAACAGCGCAGCGGTGATGTCGCCCATGCTCACACCGGGACGCACCGGGCCGCCGCCCTCTTCGCCGGTGATGCTCAGCATGCCGCCCATCGCCTGCACGATCACGTCCAGCGCAGCCCTTTTCGCGAACGGCCCGTCCTGCCCGAAGCCGGAGACCGACGCCATGATGAGCCTCGGGTTTCGGGCGCTGAGCGTCGCGTAGTCCACGCCCAGGTTGGTCATCGTTCCCGGGCGGAAGTTCTCCGTCACGACATCCGCGCCGTCCACCAGTCGCAGGAAGGCGTCCCTCCCCGCCGGGTTCTTCAGGTCGATGACGATGCTGCGCTTGCCACGGTTCACGCTCGTGAAGTAGGTGCTGCGCGGTTGGCCGTCGCTCCCCGTGAAGAACGGCCCGTTGCGGCGCGCCTGGTCGCCGCCGGGCTGCTCCACCTTCACCACGTCCGCACCGAGGTCGGCGAGGATCATGGTGCAGTAGGGGCCTGCCAGGATGCGGGTGAGGTCGACGACGCGTATCCCTTCGAGGGGGCCGGGCATGGGGCGCCTCCTTCACGGCGGAACGGATGGCGGGATTGTAGCGCCTGCCCGGAGGCGCAGCCGGGTGGACGGGTCGCGCGACGCCACAGAACGCGACGCCGAAACGACAGAATGCGACACCGAGCAGGACAAAATGCGACACGAATCCGACAGAATGCGACAGCCCACTCACTCCTGAAGAAGGGCGTGCCAGGAGTGAGCGGCGGGGGGTTTTCTGAAAAAGTGTCGGATTCTGTCGCTTTTCCCGGTCGCGCCTCGTGGACCTTCGCTCGTCAGGGCAGGGAGCTGCGGGGGGACATGCCGCCCTGTGACCAGCATAGCCTGCGGACGGAAGTCTGCGTAAGGGGCGGGTGTCACACCCGCCGATGGGGGCCCTCACCCGCCGCGCAAGTGCGTCGACCTCTCCCGAGGGAGGAGGTGGGGCTGCGAGGTTGCGCGCTAGAGCGCGTGCCTCCGCAGGATGGTTCGACAGGCTCACCATAGCGGGGGAGGCAGTTTTCACAGGAATGCCCCGGGGTCTTGTCAGGCCGTGTAAGGGAATGAAAATGGGGAAGTGCCGGTTGTGCAGCCCGTTCGGCGTGGCATGCCCACCCCACACCGCCCCGCCCCACCGCGTGACCTGCCCGGTCACCCTGGATTCCCGCCGGTGCGGGAACGACGGAGACATCTTGTTCCTTGTAGCGGGAGGCTGGTTCGTCGGAGCGTAGGGGCTGCGAGGTTGCGCGCTAGAGCGCGTGCCTCCGCAGGAACGACGGGCACCCTTTTCACAGGAACGACGGAAGGGGGGGGGGATGGCGGGGAGAGGGAGCGTTAAACGCCCATCACGTTGTAGCCCGCGTCCACGTAGAGGACGTGGCCCGTAATGCCGG
>JAPOOH010000475.1 GCA_026713505.1 Chloroflexota bacterium
AAGCTCGCCACCGGGATCGAGACCGCGGTGCGCGAAGCGGCAGGCCTCGACGCCGTGCTCGACGAGGAGCAGGCGGAGCTCTTGCGCTTCGTCACCCGGATGGCGGCCGCGGCCGAGCGCCGGGACATCGTGGAGGATGCGCCCGCGGGTGCCGGCGTCGCCTTCCCGCCGCTGAAGCGGCGCATCCGCTCGATCCCGCCGGACAAGGCCGCCGAGGGCTGGCTCGCCCGTTTCCGGGCGCTCGCCGGGCCGGAGGACGAGCGGCGCGGGCGTGTCTCCCGAACGGACGAGCCGGATGCCGCGCAAACCTGACCGGGACCGGCGCGATTCCTCGTGGCCGGTGCTGCTGTCCGCCGTGCTGCTTTCGGGCGCCGTGGCGGCGGCGGTCGCGGCCGCGACGCTCCGCTACGGCGTCGAGGCGCCGCCACGCATCGCCGGCGTCCGGCTTGCCGAGATCACGGCGGCCTACACCACGCGCGCCGCGAGCGAAGGCGAGACTGCCGAGGACATGCGGGCTTGGGGCGAGGCCCTCGAAGCGGCGCTCGACCGGGTTGCGTTGCAACATCGCCTGGTGCTGCTTCCGGCCCGCGCCGTGGCCGCCGGGGCGCCCGATGCGACGGCGCGGGTCGAGGCGGCGCTTGCGGCGATCCTCGCGGCTCGGGGAGAGGCGCGGTGAGCGCGAAGGGGCTGCAATTTGCGCCGGGCCGCGTGCGGTCGCGGCGGGGCCGGATCGGCCTTGCCGTAATGGTGGCGCTGGCGGCGCTCTGGCTCGCCGCGGTCTCGCGCGTCCATGTCAATGCGAGCTGGTCCGACGGGGCCTGGGGCTATGCCGCCTTCCCGCTGTTCGGCGAGGAACCGAAGATCGGCGACCGGGTGCTGATCGAGCCGCCGGATTCTGTGGACTCCCCGGTTCCTTACCTCAAGACGGTGCTCGGCGTGCCGGGCATGCGGGTCTCGGTCGGAACGGACAGAACGGTCTTTCTGGACGGCAAGCCGGTCGGCCGTGCCAAGGTGCATGCGCTCGACGGCCGGCCCCTCGCGGCGATCGCGCCCGGGGTCATCCCGCCGGGGCACTTCTACGTGCACGCCGACCACGTCGACAGCCACGACAGCCGGTACGCGGAGATCGGCCTCGTGCCGCGCGCGCGCATTCTGGGACGCGCCGTCGCCATGCCGGACATCCCATGGCTGGGGCTGAACGGACCGTTGATCGGGCCGGAGGATGCCGCTCCGGCATCGGAGTCCACCACGATCCTGCCGCATGTGCATGACGGGCCGCCACCCGTGGAGGCGGCGCGATGAGGCGCGCAATCCCGAGGATGCTTATCGCCGCCCTGCTGCTCGCGGCCGCACTGCCGGGGGACGGTTCAGCGAAGGACCTGGGCGTGCGCGGCGCGACCTGGCCGGTCGCCGAGCCGGATCTGCTGGCGCAGATCGAGTCGCGGCTCATCGAAATGGACCGCTCGGGCGAGCTGGCGCGGCTGGAGCAAGAGGCGCGTGCCGATGCACGCAGGAAGCTGGAGGAGCCGGACCCGGCGCCTGGCATCGCACCGGTGAGAGAGGAACGCAGCCGCCTGCTCGATCCCGCGATCACAGTCGCGCGCGACATCCGAACCTCCGACGGCACGCTCATTGCGGCCGCCGGCACGCGGGTGAACCCGCTGGAGCGCATGACGCTCGCCCGCGACCTGCTGTTCGTCGACGGCAGGCGCGAGGCCGAAATCGCCTGGGCGCTGTCCCGGGAAAAGGAGAGCGCGCGCCCTTCCAAGATCGTGCTGCTCGCCGGACGGCCGCTGGAGCTGATGCGGCGGCACCGCCGGGCCTTCTTCTTCGACCAGGGCGGGCGGCTGGCGGCGCGCTTCGGGCTGCGGTTCACGCCGGTGCTGGTCGTCCAAGACGGGACGCAACTGCGCATAACCGAGATCCCGGTCGATGACCGGAAGGATCCCGGCTCGGAGGCCGGGACAAGCCCCGAAGATGAGGATTGAAACCATGCTGAACATGAACCGGGCGACCCTCGTGGGCCATGCCGGACGCGATCCCGAGATCCGCGACCTGAAGAACATCGGCAAGGCGGCGACCTTCTCGCTTGCCACCACCGAGAAGTGGACCGACCGGGAGGGCCGGCCTGGCGAGGCGACCGAGTGGCACCGGGTGGTGGTCTACGGGCCGGCCGTCGAGCCGGTCTCGAAGATGCTCCGCAAGGGCGATGCGGTCATGGTCGAGGGCCGGATCGCAACGCGCGATTACCGCGACCGGGAAGGGAACGACCGGGCGATCACCGAGATCGTCGTCGCCGGCGCACAGGGCACGGTCAACATGCTGGGCGGCAGGCGCTCGCAAACAGCCGATGCGGGCGAAAATCCGGAAGCCGGAGATGACCCGGGCGGGGAACCGGCAGCGCCGGCAAACGGCGAGATGCCGGACGCCCCGGAATGATCCGCCGGTTCGCCATTCCGGCGGCGTTCGCACTTGCGGCCGTCTTCTGGTCCGGCTCGGCCTCGGCGCAGTCCTGCACCGGGCGGTTCGTGAACCCGATCTCGGACGTCTGCTGGGAGTGCATCTTTCCGATCTCGATCGGACCGATCACCATCGGCAGCGTCTCGGGCGTGCTGGACACGCCGAACCCGTCCTCGCCGATCTGCTTTTGCGGCTCGCCGATTCCCCGCATCGGTCTCTCGCTCGGGGTCTGGGAGCCGGCCCGGCTGGTCGACGCGACGCGGGCGCCCTGGTGCTTCCCCAATCTCGGCGGCCTCACCATAAACCCCGGCCTGCCCGCCGGGCGCGGCCGCACCGGGTCTTCTGGTGGCGACGGCGCCAAGGGCTCGGTCTGGCACGCCCACTACTACGTGTATCCGCTGCTTTCCTGGATTGGCGCGCTGCTCGATCTGGGCTGCCTCGAGGGCGGCTCGCTCGACATCGCCTGGACCTCGGAGCTCGATCCCGCCTGGCTCGATGACGAGCTCTCGTTCCTGCTGAACCCGGAGGCCGCGCTCTTTGCGAACCTCCCGGCCCAGGCCGCGTGCGCCGCCGACTGCGCGGCGGCCTCGGCGGGGCTTCCGCTCGATGCGATGTTCTGGTGCGCCGGCTGCCAGGGCGGGATGTACCCGCTGACCGGCAACGTCGCGGCCCATGTCGGCGGCGTGCAGGCCTCGCTGCTTGCCGCCGAGCGCCTGGTCTACCGCCTCCATCGGCTCGGGCTCGCCTGGGGCACCTCGGGCGCGGCCGCGCTCTGCGCGCGCTACCCGATGCCGATCATGCGCAAATCTCAGTACCGCTGGCAGATGACCCAGCCGGTCCCCGCCACCTCGCCCCTGACGGGCTGCAACCCGACCGGGCGCTCCTCGGTGCTGTGGGAATCGCTGCGCGAAGTCCCGGTCTCGGGCGAGAGCTTCGGGTACCTGCTGTGGAGGAAACGCACATGTTGCCTCCTCTGAACCGGTCGGACGCGGCGCGCGTGCGAGCCGTCGCCGCGGGGCTCGTCTGTGCCCTTGTGCTGGCCGCGTGCTGCGGCCCGGCTCGGGCGGACGATGCATCGGCTCGTGCATCGGAGCTTGCCGAGGAGGTGCTGCGCGAGGCGGGCGGCGCGGACCTCGGCGCGTGGACCCGCGAGGTCATCGGGCGTGCCCTGGAGCGGGCCGGCAAGGCGGCATCCGGAACCGCTGCCGGCATTGAAGCCGGAAAGATGTCTCCCGTTCCCCTTGCCGCCGAACGCCACGCGGCGCCGGTGGCGCGCGGACTCGCCGGAAGCGGCGACGGGGCGGAGGTGATCGTGTTCACCAGCCTCTCGGTGCCCGCCGCGAGCTGGCGGCAATGGGCGCGCGACGCGGCCCGGACCGGGACGCCGCTCGTGCTGCGCGGCGTCGGCGAGGGCGGGCTGCGGGCGACGGTGAAGGAGATCGGCACGCGGCTCGGCCGTGCGCAAGCCGGTGTCGCCATCGATCCGCGCCTCTTTCGCCTGTTCGGCGTCGAGCGGGTGCCCGCCGTGGTGGTGGTGCCGGGCGGCGTGGCGCCGTGCCGAAGCCGGGGCTGTTCGGCCGATCCCGCGCCGCCCCACGACCTCGTGGCCGGAAACGTCGGGCTCGCCGCCGCGCTCGAGGCCGTCGCCGCCGAGGGCGATGCGGGGCGCGACGCGGCGAGGCGCCATCTAGACGTGTTGAGGGGTGAAGAATGAGCGTGGAACGGGAACCGGGTTCGGGCCAGGCGGATGTACTCATCGACCGCGCGACGCCGGTGGTGCGGCTTCTCGCCTGGCTCGCCATGCTCGTGCTGTGCTGCCTGGTGCTCTGGGTGCTCGGCTCCTTCGCGGCGCGGGCCGAGGATCCGAAGGCGGCGGCGCACGCGCTTGGTCAGGCGGGAAACACGGCGGCGGGCGCCATCGCGAGGGACTCGGCGAACACGGGCACGGTGCCGGGCTACGCCGGCACCGGCGTGCCCGAGCGCAGCCTGACGGCGGGGACCATGGAGGACGCGGCGCGCGCGCGGCTCGCCGACGCGGACGATCCGGGCGGCGGCGCCGGGCGCGCGGTGATCGAGGGCACTGTCGTCCGGCCCGAGCGGCCGGTGCCGGTGGATGGGCCCGAGGCGTCGCGCGCCGAGGCGGTCGCGGCGAACCCGCAATCGGCCGCGCACGGCGCGGATGGCC
The DNA here is from genome assembly GCA_026713505.1 of Chloroflexota bacterium. GTDB lineage: Bacteria > Chloroflexota > Dehalococcoidia > Lucifugimonadales > Australimonadaceae > Bin16. The sequence goes on from JAPOOH010000475.1 coordinate 4,646, forward strand.
TCGCCTCGGGCGGGGTCTCCGATTGCGACGCGGGGCTGGAGGATGCGCAAGCCGGCGGCTCCTGCGGGCGGGTGACGTACTGCGTCGGCGCGGGCTGCGAGACCGTGCGGGCGCAGTCGAACACCGGGTTCGTCGACGCAACCGCGCGGCTCAACATGGTGGTGGAGCTCGGCGGCGAGGAGTTCGACCGCGAGAGCCTGCGCTTCTTCACCGGCGCGCGCCGGACCTGCAACATCCGGCTGTTCGGGCTCGCCAACTGCTGCACCAACTCGGGCGCGCTGGTGGGGCTCGCGAACTGCTCGGCCGAAGAGGTGGAGCTCGCCGAGGAGCGCCACGCGGGCAACACCCGCTACCTCGGACAGTACTGCGCCCGGCGCACCTTCTTCGGAGTCTGCATCCGCCGGGCGCGGGCGTGGTGCGTGTTCGGCTCCAAGCTCGGGCGCATCCTCCAGGAGCAGGGCCGCGCGCAGCTCGGCGTCGGCTGGGGGAGCTGCCGGGGCCTGACGGTGGCCGAGGTCGAGCGCATCGAGTTCGACCGGCTCGACCTCTCGGAATTCACCGAAGATCTGATGGACGGGAGCACCGAGCCCGCCGTCTCGCTGCCCGACGGGGGCGACACCCGCGCCGCGATGCGCACCCGCATCCGCGACTTCTACCGCCGGAGCCCCTGATGGCGCCCCGCCCGAAGCGCGCCCTCGCGGCGGCGGGCGCCGCACTCCTTATATGTGCGTGTGTGGCATGGGGGGGCCCGCCGGCCGCGGCCGGGGAGTGGCGGTCCTGGTGCCCCGGCTCGGGACCGGGACAGGCGGCGCAGTTCGGTCCGTCGCTCGGCTGGCACTTCTACTGCGACCGGCGGGGGCCGGGAAGAACCGGGCCAGCGGCCGCCCCGCCCCCCTCCGCCCGAACGGCCCCCCCGGCCCGGGCCCGGAGCCGGGGCACCAGGCCCGCCACTCCCCGGCCGCGGCCGGCGGGCCCCCCCATGCCACACACGCACATATAAGGAGTGCGGCGCCCGCCGCCGCGAGGGCGCGCTTCGGGCGGGG
>JAPOOH010000619.1 GCA_026713505.1 Chloroflexota bacterium
CTGCCACCCGTACGGGCCAGCGACAGCACGCCCATGACCTGCTCCATGTCGACCACGCCGGCACCGCCCTGGTCGAGCAGGTACAGCACCTGGTCGACGACCGCGGCACGGGCGCCCATCTTCTGCTTGGGGGTGCCCTCCCGCTCGACACGGTCCATCTGATCCAGCGCCTTGCGCAGGTCGGCGAACCCCGTCTCTTCCTCGGGGTCGACCTGCTCGGCCACCTTCAGTTCGGCCTCCAGGTTAGCGATCCTGCGCTGCCACAGCGTGTCGCCCTCCTCCGACAGCAGGCCGTTGTCCTGCTGCTCCTGGTACCGGCGCTGGGCCGTGGCCAGGCTGCGTTCGATGCTCTGTATCTCGGCCGGGGCTGCCATGCGCCGCGTCAGCATCCCCTCCAGGCGCTCGGGCAGCGTCCCCTCGCGGGCGCGCTGCGCCGGCCGGGCCCTGCCGATCGGGCCGCTGCGAGGCACGCGGGAGAACTTCACCTCGAGCAGGTCGGACAGCGAATACTCGCGCTGGGTGCCGTTGATCGTCGACGCGGTGGCGTCCAGCAGCAGCGACAGGTCCTGCGGCACGCGGGCCCCGGGCGCCTCGTACTGCGTCTTGATGTCGCGCAGCAGCTCCAGCGTCAGCTGCGGTCCCTGCTCGTCCCACTCCCACTGCACGCGGTCGCGCATCTCGGGGGTGGCCTTCTGGTTCTCCAGCTGCTTCCACAGGTACTGGCGCGCCTGCTCGAGACCCGGCTGCCCCACCCCGAAGATCCCCCGCGCCTGCAGGCGGGTACCGTCGGGCTGCTCGATCCAGGCGCGGTACTCGCGGGCGCCGTCGACGTGGAACGTGACCCCGTCGGTGGCCAGGTCGGACAGCGCCCGCACCAGCCCCAGGTACGTCAGCTCCCGGCGCGTGTGATCCAGCGCCGAGTCGTGCGTGTCGTAGTTGGCGTTGATGCGGCGGCCGAAATTAGCGAAATACCTCACGGCCAGCCGCGTCAGCGGGCGCATGGTCTCCTCGCCCTGCTCGTTCGTGTAGCGCGCCGTTAGTCCCGCGGCGGGGTACGGGCGGCCGTTGGGGTCCTTCGCATGGCGCGCGTCGCGCTTGAGGATCAGCGACTTCATGCGCCGGTACAGGCGGTCGTGCTCGACCTGCCCCATGAACGACGGCACGTACTCGCGGATCAGGTGCAGGTACTCGCGCTTGTCCGGCTCGACGCGCGACTCTAGGTAATAGCGCGCGCCGTCGTCGACGTTGATGTCCGACTTGCCCCGGCCGGCCAGGGCCTTCACCAGCGACTCGGGGATCTTGTCCTCGTGCTCGCGGAAGGTCCGCGCCTCCTCCGGCGCCATGCGCGCCAGCATCGCATCCCAGTGATACCGCAGGTCCTCCGGCACCCCGGCGAACAGGTCGTTGACCACCCAGCCCGGGTAGGTCTTCGTGCCCCGCGTCGGCTGGGGCGAGATGTCCTCGCGGCGCGTGACCTCCTCGTTGATCGCGTTGTTGTAGCCGAGCGCGCCACCGCCGTACCGCTCCCAGCCCTCGGCCTCCTCGACCTCCTCCCGGGTGCGGGGATCGTCGTCCTCCACCTGCTGCAGCGACGTGGCCATGTCGGCCTCGGTGAACGGCGCGTCGGTGACCTCCGCCTCCAGGTCCGTGCCCGACAGCATCTGCGCCCACTGCGACGCGTCCATGCCCATCGGCTGCTGGTCCTGCAGCCACGCCTGCACGCCGAACTGCAGCGCGTCGGCATCGTCCAGCAGCTCGGCCACGCCGCCGCGCTGCATAGCGCCGTCGAAGCGCCGGCGCAGGGCGATGGTGTCCAGCGCCTCGGCCGCGGCGGGGGTCATGCCCTCGTCCTGCACCTGCTGGCGGATGGTCTGCTCGCGCCGCTCCAGCGCCGCCGACTGCTCCGGCGTGCTGACCAGCGGCTGCAGCAGCGGGGTCAGGTGACGCGCCGAACGCTCGCGTACGAAGTCGCGGCGCTCGCGTACGACACGGCTCCGCTCGAACTGTGCGGTGCGCAGCCGCTGCTGGGCCATCGGCGCCTGCGGCCCGCCCTTGCGCATCTGCTCACCGAGCCGGGCGATCTCCGCGTCCAGGCGCCGGATGGCCGTGGGGAACGCCAGGCTCTCGCCGCCCACCTCGGTCGCACCGTCGCGAGCGATGTTGCCGAGGAACGCCAGCGCCTCGCTGTTGCCGGCCCGCACCCGGATCTCGCGCACGTCCTCCTCGGTCGGGCCGGTCTCGCGCGGCTCGCCGGTAATGCTCAGGTCCTTGGCGTCGATGATCCCGCCGTAGGTGCGGTCGGCACGGGGGTTCTTCTGCGCCATGCCCTCGGCGGTCTTGCGGATCAGCTCCTCGGACGGGTCGGTCAGGATCTCCTCGGCGATGCGGGTGCCGTTGACGTCGTAGGCCGTGACACGCGTCAGCTTCTCGCCGGGCTTCTGCGCCGAGAGGAACGCGTCGCGCGCGTCCTGCCGGCGGGCCCGCGCCTCGAACTGATCGGTGGCTACGATCTCCTTGCCCGGGTACCGCTTCGCCAGCGTCTGCGACAGCTCCTGCACCTGGCCCTGCTCCACGCCCTCCTCGTGGATCGGCACGCCGCGCTCGTTCAGCGCAGCGATCACGGTGTCGGCCGACTCTATGTCACCGCTGTACCCGAGCAGGGCCTTTAGCGCAGCGTCGTCGTGCTGGGTGGCCCAGAACCGCTTCAGGGCGGCCTCAGGGCCCGCCTCGTCGACGTACGGGCGTCGGTCCTCCGGGTGCCCCTGCTCGACCTCCCACAGGTCCTGGGGCTTGGTCAGCACGATACCGAAGCCCGGCGTGCCCTCCTCGCCGACGGCTACCGCGGCCATGCGACCCACCGGCGTGTCGATCTGCACCGGGTTCCCCGCACGCATCGCCGCCATGGCGGTCTCGTCGATCATGTCCGGGGCCGTGGCCTGCAGGTCCTCGTAGCTGCCCTGGTCGACCCACACGAACTGCTTGCCGGACTCGGCCGAGGGCTTCAGCACCTCCTCGGCCTGCGCCCAGATGAACTCGGGCGGCTCCGGGTCCTGCTGCGGTCCGCCGCCGATGTCGTCGGGGGTCTCCTGCGGCGGGGGCTGGTTGGGGTCGGTCTGCCCGCCCTGCAGCAGGTTCTTCGCCACGCGGCTCACGCCGGCGGCCCCGCCCAGTGCGGCGCCCGGTGCGAAGCTGCCCACGGTGCCCTTGAACCACGCCTCCCCGATCCGCATCCACGGCTCGGTCTCCTCGCGCAGGAAGTGCCCCGGATCGGTCGCCTCGCGGAAGGACAGCTGCAGGCCCTCCTGCGCCGCCTCGGTCACGCCCTCGACGGCAGCGGCCTGCCCGCCGCCACGGGCCGCACCGGCAGCGACGCCGGTAGCCAGGCCCAGCACCTTGCCCTTCGGCACCGTACCGGTGGCGGCCTTCCACAGCCGGTTGACCAGCAGCGCCTCGCCGCCCACGCCGATCGCCCCAGACACGATGCCCGTACCCACGGCGCCGAGCGCCTGGCCCTGCGAGGGCCGGCCGTCGGTACCGACGTTGCCGGGATCGTAGAGCTCACCGGCAGCGGCGCCACCGCCCAGCACCGACTCGGGGACCATCGCCCCCGCCGCGGCACCGCGCCCGAACGCCTGCGCCCGGGTCAGCTCCCGCTTGCCCAGGTCGTGCATGAGCTTGACGGCGTCACGCTCGTCGGGGGTCAGTCCCTGGAGCCCCTGCGCCGCGGCTTTCTTCAGCAGGTTGGAGGCGGCCTGCTGCGTCGCAGCCCGGCCCACCCCGGCAGTCATGCGCGCCGCCAGCCCCACCGGCCCGCCTAGCACCGCTGCGGTGATCGACAGGGCGAGCGACGGCACCACCTCACCGGTGGCGACGGCCGCGGCGTTGATGAACCCCTCGAGCGTGGGCTCTTCGATGATCGTGGAGAAGTTCTCCAGGCCCGCCAGCGACGCGCCGGCGTTCGCCTGGTGGTACTGCATCTCGGCCAGGCTGTCGATGACGCTGTCGTAGTCGGCGCCCATGGCCTGAGCGGCGATGGCCTTAAAGCCCGCGCCCATGGACCGGATGCCCTCGACGCCAGCGTACAGGCCGGCCTGGTACCGCTCGCCCAGCGTGGCGGGCAGCGCGGTCAGGTAGGGATCCGGCTGTGCCGGTACGGGGTCGGGTTCACGCCCGAGGATCTGCTGCGTCAGCCCACGGACGGTGCTGGCGGGGTCGGGTTGCTGTGCGTTGCCGAGGATCTGCCGCGTGAGGTCCCGGACATTAGCCTGCGGGTTGCGTGCCACGAGCTGCGTTCTCCTGTGCCCGCTGCAGGATATACCGTCCCAGCGGCTCACCGTTATGCTCGATCAGCTGCTGCAGCGTGAGGCGCTCGGAGTATGCCCGCTTTCCGGCACGACCGGGAATGCGGATCTCGACCTTGCCGTCGTGCACCGTCACCCCATCCATCAGCCGGGCCAGCGTGCCCTCCGGTCGGTCCTGCCCGAAGAACCAGTCGAGGAACCCGGTGTCGCCCATCTCCTGCAGCGTCGTGCCGAGCGCCCGTTCAGCGAGCATCGGCAGCTCCTGCTGCAGCGCCGGGTTGAGCTGGATGTCGTCCATATGGCGCGAGATGTAGTGGCGCACCAGCGGCGTCGGATCCGTGTTCGGGAACTTCCGGTCGTCCTCGTCGAGCATCGTCTGCTCGATGGCCGTATCCACCGCCTGCAGGCTCGGCGACCGGCCACGGCCTCCGGCCTCCTCGGCGGTGGTCGCACGGAACCGCATCGCCGCGTCGAACTCGGCGCCCTCGATCTCCTGCGCCGTCTTGCGCAGGTCGAGCTCCTGCTTGGTCAGCTCGTTGACCCGGTCGATGCTGACGCCCGGACGGCGCTGCGGGGTGCCGGGCATGCGGTGCCCGCCCATCGCCAGCACGGCTTGGGTCACCTGCATCTTGTCGGCGATCGTCCCTTCGGTGTTCATGCCGAGGAAGTACGCCAGCCGGGACACCTCCTCCTCCGGCAGCGTCGGCAGGTCCTGCTGCATCGCCTCCACGGTGGCGTACCGCATGTTGCGGGTCAGGGCCTCGTCATACAGGCTCGGCGTCATGGGCCGTCCTTCCTGCACGGCCTCGACCGCCTGCTGCGGCGTGCCGGGCATCTGGTAGTTCGGGTCGGACGGGACACGCCCCATGCTGTCCCGGTCTCCTCCCGTGAACTGGGCCGCGGGGTTCTCCCCAGCCGGGGCCGCCGGCGTCGCGGGCTGCGGCGGGTTCATGATCCGCTCGCGCTGTCGACCGGCCGCGTCCAGCGTGCGTAGGATCTGGCTGTTGTCACGCGCCCAGTCCGCACCGCGCGCCATCTCCGCCGCACCGGCCTCCACCGCCCCGGCAACGGTGTCGACGATGGCGCTCTCGTCACGCCACCGGTTCAGGTAGGACTCCCACGGCGAGAACTCGGACGCCGCCGCTTCGGCGGGCGGTTCGGCCGGCGTCGGCGCCGGGGGGGTCCCGCGTGAGCGCCGCATCTGCCC
>JAPOOH010000009.1 GCA_026713505.1 Chloroflexota bacterium
GAGTTACGACAACGCATCCGCAAGGTCCGTGAGCTGACAGATAAGCCGTTCGGAGTTGACCTGCTGCTTCCCGTTGTCACAGGCGCTGTCGAGCGCGACAGCAGGGGAGGAGAGCAGGAGTCGGAGGTCGACGCCGTGCGGAGGCAGTACCCCCGACACGCGGAGTTCGTCGATACCCTCATGGCCGAGTTCGGACTCGACCGCGTCGAGCCGCCCCCACCTCCAAAGGAGATAGGGATCGCGCTGGCTCGCAGCCAGGTCGACATGATCCTCGAGGAGGACGTACAGGTCTTCGCCGCAGCCCTTGGAGACCCGGGGGGGATGGTGCCCCAGGCGCATGACAAGGGTGTGACTGTGATGGGACTCGCTGGCAGTGTCCGCAACGCCCAGCGACAGATTGCCGCCGGAGTGGACATAGTTGTCGCGCAGGGCACCGAGGCCGGCGGACACACGGGACGTATCGCCACGATGCCACTGGTGCCGCAGATCGTCGACGCGATATCTCCCAAGCCGGTCGTTGCAGCAGGCGGCATCGCAAACGGACGCGGTATAGCCGCATCTCTGGCATTGGGCGCCGAGGGGGCCTGGCTGGGCACCGCGTTCCTCGCTGCCAAAGAGTGCGGAATCTACGCGCCTCAGCAGCAGTCCATCATCCGTGGCCGCTCCGAGGACTTCCAGATTTCAAGGTCATTCACGGGGAAGACCGCACGCCAGTACCAGGGGCCGATTGTGCAAGCGTGGGCAGCGTCAGGGCTGGAACCGCTCGACATGCCGCTCCAGGGCGTTTTGATGTCCACTTTCAACCAGGCAGCCGAGAAGGCGCAGCGTTACGACCTTGTCTTCAATCCGGCAGGGCAGGGCGCAGGCATGGTCAACGAGGCACGCCCAGCTGCCGACATCATGGCAGACCTGGTGGACGAGACCGTGTCAGTCTTGAACGAAGTGAAAGAGCGCGTGACGATCTAAGGGCAGAGGCTAGACGATCACGCCCTGCTCTCGAAGTTCAGGCAATTCCTCGGGCGACACTCCGAACATCTCTGTCAGTAGCTCGTCTGTGTGCTCGGAGTATTGGGGCGCAGCTTCGACCGTGACTGGGGACTTCTCCAGCTTCACAGGACAGCCGATCATCCGGTAGTCGCCCCGGTCCGAGTCCTCCACCGTCACCAGCATTTCGCGTGCTTCCAGGTGTTCGTTCTCGAGCACTTCCAGCGGAGTCAGGACCGGTCCGCACCATGCTCCGGCCGCGGCGAGCGTCTTGAACGCCTCCGTCTTGGAGCGTTGCATTGTCCACTCCTCGATAACGGCCAGGATCTCGTCCGCGTGCTGACCCTGGAACTCGGCCTCAGAGTAACGTTCGTCCGCTAGCAGGTCCTCGCGACCGATGAGCGCGAGGATCAGTTCCAGCATCGCTCCCCGGACGTTGATCATCACGTAGTCGTCCGGACCGCCGGGCGCGCATCTGAACACCTGTGGAACGCCGCTCCATCCACGCGTACCCGGTCGACCTCCCCACTCGCCCTTGCCCAGTGGGTGGATCATGCTGATACGCATGAGGTTCAGGACTCCGTCCTGCATGGACACTTCTACCTTCTGGCCCTCTCCGGTGTTGTCTCTCTGTCTGAGCGCGGCCAGGATCCCAATCGCCATGTGAAGGCCCGTAACGGAGTCACCTGCGCCTACGCCAACATACATCTGAGCACCGTCCGGGTACGCCGTTACCGCCACC
>JAPOOH010000010.1 GCA_026713505.1 Chloroflexota bacterium
GGCGTGCGGCCTGGGCCGGGGGGCCCCCCCCACCACGGCCGCCCCCCCCCCCTCCGCGAGGTCCGCCGCCGCCCTGCCGGTCTACCCCGTGCCCACCTACGTCTCCGACGACGAGGACGGCGACGCCATCGCCCGCACCCTCGGCGACGCGCCAGGCCTCACCATCAACGGCCACGGCATCGTCACCGTCGGCAAGAGCATCGACGAGGCGTGCTTCACCGCCGTCCACATGGAGCGCACTGCCAAGATCATCCAGGCCGCGCGCCTCCTGGGCTTCGACCGGGTCGACGGCGCCTTCCAGGAGGAGATGGCCGGCAACGCCCGCAAGATGAGCGAGCGCCAGGCCTCCATCAACCGTCCGAACGTAGACCACTCCGACGACTGGCGTTACTACACCAGGAAGCTCGAGCGCGGCCAGCCGTGGAACCGTGGCTGGACCTAGCCTGACCTCCTCCCCGCCGCGCAGGCCCGCCGGGTTCCTCTGGCCGTTCGACGCCTATTACGGCGAAGGATAGAGACGTCCACGATGCACTTGGAATCGGAACAGATGCGGCTGTCAGCGTCTGACGTTGCCAACTACCTGGGCTGCCACCACCTCACTAGCCTCGACGTCGCGGTTGCGCAGGGCAAGCTTAAACCGCCCACTATCCTCCAGGGCGAACTGGAAGAGTTGGAGACGCTCAGGGAGAAGGGCCTGCGCCACGAAGCAGCGTACGTCGACTACCTGCGGGGAGATGACGAACTCCGCATCGTCTCGTTCCGCGACGGCACTCGCTCGGGTGGTTCCCCTGCCGGAACTGCCCACGCCATGCAGAGCGGCGCGGACATCATCGTGCAGGCGTCGCTGGCGATGGGCCGCTGGGTGGGCATCGCGGACATCCTGCGCAGGGTGGACACGCCAAGCAGCCTCGGCGATTGGTCGTACGAGGTTATCGACACCAAGCTCTCACGCAACACGCGCGCGGGAACGATACTGCAGCTCTCCCTCTATTCCGAGATCGTGGTCGGCATCCAGGGCATTCTCCCCGAACGCATGGGCGTCGTCTCTCCTTCCGACAGTGAGGACACGCCGTTCAAGGAAGAGTGGTTCCGCCTCTCCGACTACAGCGCGTACTACCGGTTGGTCAAGACCCGGTTGGAGCAGGCGGTCGAGCGCACACTGGCCGGCGCCAACGACGAGACCTATCCGGAGCCCGTACCTCAGTGCGACACCTGCCGCTGGATGCTCACGTGCGACCGCAGACGACGCCAGGATGACCACCTCTCTCTCGTCGCCGGGCTTGCAGTGCGCCAGCAGAGGGAGGTGCGGGGTTGGGGCATTCCAACACTGGAAGCGTTCGGAGAGGAGCCGACCCCGCTGCGGCACAGGCCGGAGCGGGGCGCGGGTGAGGCCTACGAGAACGCGCGGAACCAGGCCCACGCACAACTCGAGGGACGCCGCCTCCAGGCGCCCTACTACGAGTTGCGGCCGCTCAGGCCGGAAGGCGGGCTGTCCCGCCTTCCGACTCCTTCGCCCGGAGACATATTCTTCGACATCGAAGGGGACCCCTTCGCCGGCACGCATGGGTTTGAGTACCTGTTCGGCTGGGCAACCCTGGACGCGGACGGCGGACCACGATACAGCTCGCAGTGGGCATTCGATGCCGGTAAGCCGTCGAGTTCCGCGGAGGGCGAACGAGCGATCTTCGAGTCTTTCGTCGACACCGTGATGGCATCCTGGGAAGAGCACCCCGACCTCCATATCTACCACTTCGCTCCGTATGAGCCGAGCGCGCTCAAGCGCCTGATGGGCAGGTACGCGACCCGCGAAGACGAGGTAGACAGCATGTTGCGCGCCGAACTCTTCGTTGACCTTCTCGCCGCAACGCGGCAGACGCTCTGGGCAAGCGTGGAGAGATACTCGATCAAGGACCTCGAGCAGTTCTACGGCTACGCGAGGGAGGTTGAACTGCGGCAGGCGAATGTCAACCGCCATGCACTGGAACTGCTGCTGGAGAACGGCCAGCAGGAAGACATCACCGATGAGATGCGGAACATCGTCGAGCTATACAACCGCGACGACTGCATCTCGACGGTACAGCTCCTCGACTGGTTGGAGCGTATCCGTGCGGACCTCGTGGAGCGGGGCGAGGATGTCCAGCGCCCAACTCCCCCGGAGACGGCGCCGGAACTGGTCAACGAACACCAGGAGCGCGTAAGCGCGGTGATGGAGCGTCTCCAGGAAAACGTGCCACTGGAGCGCGGCGAACGCTCAGACGAGCAACACGCGCGCTGGCTCCTCGCCCATCTCCTTGACTGGTATCGCCGCGAAGACAGATCGGCATGGTGGGAGTTCTTCCGCATGGCCGAGCTGGACGAGGAGCAGTTGCTCAATGAGCGAACCGGCATCGCCGGGCTCCAACTGCTGGAAGAACTCCCCAGCGAGGGCGGGAGGCAAACGCCCACTCACCGCTACACGTTCACCAGGCAGGAAACCACAATCGGCAGTGGGAACACTCTCCATCTGCCCGGCAAACAGCCGCTCGGCTCGGTTGCTGGGATAGACATGCTGAACCAGACGATAGACATCAAGAAGCGCAGGGACTCTGTCGATGTCCATCCTGCCGCGGCGTTCGCATTCGAGAGACCCATCCCGTCCAACGCGCAGAAGGAATCGCTTCTGCAGTTGGGGGAATGGGTAGCGGACCACGGCATAGACGCTCCGGGCCGGCACCGCGCCGCGCGCGACCTGCTGCTGGGCAGGCCGCCGCGCCTGTCACCGCCTGCGCAGAACGGAGCGCCGCTGCGTCGAACGGGGGAGACGGAGTTGGACGCGGCGCGAAGGATAGCCACGCAGCTGGACGGCGGCGTCCTCGCGGTCCAGGGTCCTCCCGGCTCAGGCAAGACGTACAGCGGAGCGCGGATGATCTGCGACATGGTGCGCGCCGGGAAGAAGGTCGGCGTCACCGCCAACAGTCACGCCGTGATCCGTAACCTGTTGGATGCCGTTGTGAAGGCCGCGGAGGAGGAGGGGGTGGATGTTCAATGCATCCACCGTGGCGGCAGTGCCTCCGGCGGAGGGAGCGGGGCCATCACCGAAACAAGCGACAACGCCGCCGTTCTCAGCGCGCTGCAGGACGGCCAAGTGCAGGTGGGCGCAGGGACTGCGTGGGTGTGGTCGCGCCAGGAATTTGCAGAGGCGGTCGACGTGTTGTTCATCGACGAAGCGGGCCAGATGTCGCTGGCGAACGCGCTGGCCGTCGCACCTGCAGCTCGCAACCTGGTGCTTCTTGGCGATCCGCAGCAGCTCGAACAGCCCCAACAGGGGAGTCATCCCGATGGAACGGAGGCGTCGGTGCTGGAGCACGTGCTCCAGGGGCGCCGTACGATACCCCCCAGTCAGGGCCTCTTTCTGGAAGAGACCTGGCGCCTGCATCCTGCCATCTGCGATTTCACCTCCGAACTCTTCTACGAGGACCGGCTGCGGTCTCGGGCGGGGCTGGAGGTGCAGGCGATCGCTGGAGCGGGGAGCATAAACGGCGCTGGCCTCTGGATCGTGCCCGTGGAACACGAGGGGAACACGAGCGCCTCCACCGAAGAGGCTGATTGCGTCGCTGACCTGTACCGGAGACTGCTCGGTGGCGGCGTGTCCTGGACCGACCGGGAGGGGACCACCCGACCACTTGGCGGGGAAGACGTTCTCATCGTCGTTCCGTATAACCTGCACCTGGCGGAGATCGTCCGGCGGCTGGGAGAGGATGCGCGCGTTGGCACGGTCGACAAGTTCCAGGGACAGGAGGCTCCGGTGGTGATCTATTCCATGGCAACGTCTTCACCGGAAGATGCCCCGCGCGGAATGGAGTTCCTGTTCAGCCTGAACCGGCTGAACGTAGCCACTTCGCGAGCGCGATGCGCAAGCATCCTTGTTGCAAGTCCACTCCTCTTCGAACCAGAATGCCGCACGCCGCGCCAGATGCAGCTCGCCAACGCTCTCTGCCGCTACCGTGAGATGGCGCGCCGCGAGGCTTGATGACCTCCTCCCCATCGCGCAGGCCCGCCGGGATCCTCTGGCCGTTCGACGCCTACTACGGCTGGGCGATCGCGTGGACGGCCCTGGTCGTCTCGCTCGCTTCGTCGGTCTTCTACGGGCCGGTGCTCAGCGTCTGGTTCGAGCCGATACGCGAGGAGACCGGCTGGAAGTCAACGGAGATCGCCGCGTCGTTCACCATCGGCAGCTTCTCCGGCTCCATCCTCACCGCGGTCATCGGCAGGGTCATGGACCGCTACGGCACGCGCACCATCATGGCGCTCTCCGGCATGGTGCTCGCGGGTTGCATGGTCGGCCTGGCCTTCATGCAGGCCCCGTGGCAGATGTGGCTCTTCTTCGGCACCGGGCGAGCCTTCGCCATTGCGGGCGTCCAGGTCGGCACGACAGTCGCCATCGCCAACTGGTTCATCCGCAAACGCGGCGCGGCGACGTCCTTCGCAGGGTTCGGCCTCCGCGCGGGACAGGCGCTCGTGCCGCTAGCGGCGGCGGTCATCATCGTGCTGCTGAGCTGGCGCTGGGCCTACGGACTGCTCGCAGTCTCCGCCATCCTGCTCGTTACTGCGCCCGCGCTCGTCTACCTCCGGCGCAGACCGGAGGACTACGGACTCCTGCCTGACGGCGAGCCGCCCCCCGAGCCGACGAACGGCGGTGGCGGCGCACCGCAGGAAACGGAGGCCCAGTGGACGACGTCCCAGGCGCGGAAGACCCTCGCCTTCTGGCTCATCCTGCTCACCACCTCCATCATGTTCTTCGCGCAGACAGCGACGAACCTGCACGCGGCGCCGCATTTCCAGACGCGCGGCGTCTCGTTCGAGAACTCGGTCGTCGTCGTCTTCTTGTTCGCCGCCATCTCGGCGGTGATGACCGTGCCGTGGGGATGGGTGATGGACCGCGTCCACGTGCGTTTCGTCATCGCGATGGTCTCGCTCCTCTACTTCGGTTCCATGCTCGTCATCATCAACGCGCACACGTTCGCGGGCGCCATCCTCTTTGGCATCGTGTTCGGCGTCGCGCAGGGAGGCTGGACCGTAAGCCAGCGCATCGTCGTGCCGAACTACTTCGGACGCCGCTCCGTCGGCGGCATACGCGGCCAGATGGGGCTGATGACGGCGTTCATCAACCCGGTAGGACCGCTCGCCGCGGGCTGGATTCGCGACCAGACCGGCAGCTACGAGCAGGCCTTCACCATCTTCTCGTTCATGTTCCTCGCGGCCATCGTGATGATGCTCATCGCCACGCCCCCCGTCCTGCGCTCCGCACCCGTCCGCCGCACCGTGCGAGGCGGCCTCATTCTCTGGGCCGTGCTCATCGCCATGTACCTCCTGGCACAGCGGCTCCTCCGCAGGGACGACCACGCATGAGCCGAACCCGGAGGGGATGCTAGAATGACTCCCGCGCCTTCTCGGACGAGGGGCGCTCTCCGAGGGCCACCGTAGCTCAGTGGCAGAGCAGCTGTTTCGTAAACAGCAGGTCAACGGTTCGAATCCGTTCGGTGGCTCCAGCGCCTCTCTGAGGCCGACACCCTCCGACGACTGCCGCCCTACCGCGCCATGCTGGACCTGGGTCCCCTACATATCGCCGTACTCGTATCGCTGGCCATCGCCCTGGCGCTCGCTGTAGGTGCAAGGCGGGGGTGGCTGAAGCACGAGGCCAGCCAGTCGGGGCCGGACTACGTCTGGCTCGCATTTGTCGAACGGTACGCATCCCCTTTCAGCCTCCCGTTCGTTGGCGCGGAGAACGCCGATACAACGGAAGACACCTACAGGGGCGCCTACCTCCTGCTCATGGCGAGGCTCCGTATGAAACTGATGATGGCCGAGTTCTTCATCGAGAGCGGGGCGCTGCTCTCCTTCGCGCGACCCCGCGTCGTCAATAGAGTCGCCTACACCACTGAGGCGTTCCAGCCGCACCTCAGGGAGATCAGGTCGCTGGAAGACTTCGGACGCTACGCGCCCTACCGGGGCGGCCGGCTGTGGATGATGAAACTGTCCGTGCACCCCGAGGACGTGGACGAGGCTGTCGCTGTGCTGGAACGCGCCGGCATCGCCGTGGAAGCGGCGGAAGGCCCCCAGCCCTGGTGGCATACGCAGAACGTCCAGGTCTACTAGTCCCTTCGAAGCCGCCCGGCAAGCACTTCTGGCACTAGCCTCTCGCATTCTGCCCGCCTGAAACCGCCCGCTCTCCCGTAACGTATCATCCGGTGCATGGACGATAACTCCAGCACGCCTTCCGCTCCCGTGCGCGGAGCGCTCATAGCCGGAGCCCTCTCCGCCGTCGTGGCCGCGCTCGTCTCGCTGCCGCTGCACTCGCCGCACGACGCTCTCCTGAATTCGGCCAGCGTCACCTGGGGCGTGCTGCTGCTGGCATTGGTGAGCGGCCTCGTCTATCGGAGGCTCACCCGTGGATCCGGCGCGCTGCGGCGCTTCACCGTCGTCATGGCGATCGGCTTCCTCGTATGGGTGGCCGTCGCCCTCGCCGCCGGGACGATGCTTACCCGCATGGTCTCGTTCACCGTGCCGCTCGCCGCGATAGCGTTCGGCGGCATTGGCGTCCTCACGCCCCTGCTCTCGCGGACGCCGCTCGCCGCGCGGTGGCCGGTCGTAGTCGTCGCGCTCGTGATTGCGGCCGCCGTTGGTATTGGCCTCGCCGGTCAAGGCGACCAGGAGAGCGGACGCCTGGAGCTGCCTCCACGCGCCGACCAGAGCCCGTTTAGAATGGACGCATAGCCGACTCAGGAGTTGCTGATGCCCGCCTCTTCGATGCGATACGTGAGACTCATCCTGCCCGTCGCCCTCGCCGCCCTGCTCGCCCTCCCCGCCTGCGGAGGCGACCCCACCCCTACACCTGTCCCGACCCCCACGCCGAACGTCGCCCCGCTCATTCCACCGCCCGCACCC
>JAPOOH010000011.1 GCA_026713505.1 Chloroflexota bacterium
CATCTGGCTGACGTTGCCGGAGGTAACTCCCTGCTCCTCAGCGATGATCATGCCGTTGACGACCCAGCGCACGAGGTCTTCCCACTCGGAGTCGTAGTCGCGGACGCTGGGGCCGAGCGGCTCCTTGGAGAGCGTCTCGGGGAGCACGACTGCGGAGATCCCGTCGTCGGTCTGGAGCGTGAACTGGTGTCCGCCCAGCTGGGACTTGTCGGAGGACCAGGCGTCGCACTGGCCGCTGATGAAGGCGGCGCGCAGTTCAGGGTTCTGCTGGAAGGTCAGCTCTTCGTAGCGCAGACCCTGCTCGGTGAAGTAGTCGGAGACCGCGCCCTGTGTGCTGGTGCCGTCCAGGATACAGATGGTCGCCCCGCCGAGCTCGCTCACGCTCGTCAGGCCGGCGTCGGCCTTCACCATGATGCCCGCGGCGTCGTAGAACGTGGTGGGAGCGAAGGCAACGTTCAAGTCCGCGTCCCGGCTCGCCGTCCACGTGGTGGTGCGGATGAGCACGTCGATCTCCCTGGCGGCAAGAAGCTCGAATCGGTTGGCCGAGGTGGCCTCCTTGAACTCGACCTTGCTGCTGTGGCCGAAGACAGCGGCGGCGACGGCGCGGCAGTAGTCCGCGTCGTTCCCGTCGACGGTGCCGTCAGCATTGAATACTCCGAAGCCGGGGGTGTCCGCCTTGACGCCGCAGACCAGATTGCCGCGTTCGAGCACGACGCTCAACGTGTCTTCCGCTGCCTGTCGCCCCTCGAGCGTGGAAATCTCGGACTGGAGCGTAGCCACTTCGGCTTCGAGCTCCATAACCCTTTCCGATTCTCCGTCGTCGCCACAGGCGACAACCGCAGTCAAGGCCACGGCTAGAACCGATATGACCAGTAACATTCGCACTTTCATTGGATGACCCTCCCATGGTTCGTTTCGTTCCAGTGCCGAATCTGGACGGCGGATAATGCCGTCGCGCTGACGGATTATAATGCATACAGCAGTCAATGACTACAAACGCACTTCACCCGATACACTGTCTCAGGATATGTTTGGGTTGAGGTCTCCGGAGAACTGGTAGTAGTAGGATTCTTCCGTTAATTGTCCTGTTCGACATGATCCAACCTGCACAAGCCTGCATAAGGAGGCTTTTGTGAACATCGTCAACCGCTACACCATTGAAGAATTCGGTCATGAGGTCCGGCAGTTGCTCGACGCCAACGGCACCGGTATGGATGCCGTGCTGCAGTTGGGACACCTGCTGCAGCGCTTCGGCGCGGAGAACAGCCGAGACTACTTCTGGAGCATCGGCGAGCCCGCCACCATCAGCTCTGGCCTTCCCGGCCAGAAGCTCTACGACGACCCGGACGGCCTCTTCCGCCTGCTGCTGGCCCAGTATCCGCCGAACATGCCCACCGCCATCCACAGTCACGAGGGTTGGGTGGTGATCGGGCTGCTCGAAGGGAGCGAGCGCTACACGTCCTGGCGCCGCGTCGACGACGGTTCCACGCCGCTGGCCACGTTGGAACTCGTGCAGGACCACCACATCCTGCCTGGAGAGTTCGGCTACCTTTACGAGGGGCCGTTCAACGTGCACCGGCAGGCTGCGGAGGCAGAGGGCGCTGTCGAGTTGGTGCTCATGAAGGGCCGCGGGCGGCGGCTGGAACACATAGACGAGTCTACGGGTGAGTGCTCGCAACCGATTGAGCTGAACCGCTAGCGCCGCGTCAGGGTGAACGCGCCGGCTCTTCCTCGGGCGACGGCGGGGGCAGCACGCCGATCGTTAGCCACCTGCCCGTGAAATAGTAGCCTCCATACAGCGCGAAGCGGATGAGCATAGCGATTGCGATTGCGATTGCGATGCCCAGAGATTCTGCGGACGTCCACCGGGACAGTATGATGGCTATCGGAATCTCCATCACCCACATGCTCATGAACGTTACGAGCATCGGTGCCAGCGTGTCGCCCGCGACATTGAACGATTGCTGGAAGACCTGCCCGCCGCCGAGCAGAGTGCCGGCTACGGCCTGGATGCGCAGCCAGACCACTGCAGTCTCGACGAATTCCGGCTCGTTGGTGAAGATGCTGATGAAGAAGGCTGGGAAAGCGATGAGCAGGATGCCGGCCGCGCCGCGTATGACCATGACGTAACCAACAGCCCATTTGACTGTGGCCCGTGCTCGCTCCGGCTGGTCCGCGCCGAGGTTCTGTGCGACCAGGATGCCGGACGCCCGTCCCATGCCCTGGCTGCCGATGTTCGTCATCCGCTCAAGCCTGCGGGTGAGCGAGTACGCCGCCAGTGGAATGTCCCCGAATGGGGAAACGAGCCTGATCAGCACCATCTCGGAGAGGCCGCGCTCCATCTGCGTGGCCGTGGCGGGGGCGCCGATCTTGATGATGCGCCACATCAGCGCCAGGTCCACTCGAAAGTCGCGCAGAGAGAGGCGCAGCCTGGAGGACCCGGAGCTGAGCGCGTACAGGTTCCACACGACCCCGACCACCTGAGCCATAGCGTTGGCCGCCGCCGCACCCGCGATCCCCATCTCCGGCGCACTGAACCAACCGAAGACGAGGAAGGGGCTGATGATGAGATGCAGCACCCGCGACGCTATGGTGGATTTCATGTGCGTGAACGTGTCGCCGGACGCCTGCAGCGCCGCGCCCGTCGTCTGACGGAAGCTCTGTACGCCGGAGGAGACGAACTGGAATTGCAGGTAGAACACCGCCACGTCCGCGACGGCCTCGCTCACGCCCACTATGCGGAGCAGGAACGGAGCGAACAGGACGCCCAGAATGGTGAGCGAAAGAGAAAGGAGGAAAGTGAGGGTGAACGCTTGCATCATTGCGTGGTTGGCGAGGTCGACCCTGTGTGCGCCCACCGCGCGGGCGATGACCGCCTGCATCCCCACGTCCAGTCCCATCCGCGCCATCATGATGAGGTGCCCGTACGCCTGCGCGACGCCGACTCCACCTATCGCGTTGAACCCCGCTACCTTCGCGGCCCAGAAAATGTCGGCCAGCTGGTCGGATGCGTTGAAGACGCCCGCGACCATCTGCGGCCATGCGATGAACCAGAGGTTCCGACGCACGCCTCCCGTGGTGAGGTCACGGGTTGCGTAGGCCGAGCGGCGAATGCGTCGATGCCGCATCCCGCGCACCTCAAGCCGCCTGCGCCCGCAGGAGGTAGCCGGAGGCTGCTCCTGTGAGCAACGAGGCGACGGACGTCCAGAGGAAGAGGATGCCGTTCACGCGCCGAGCCGTGTCTTCACCCCAGAACCCGCGGAGGGACAGCGCCGTCTTCAGTGTCAGCCAGGCGATGCCCACCAGTACCGCATCTTCCACCGAGAAGAAGACGACTCCCGCGATCAGCAGACGTTCGATGATGCCGTTGCCCATCCCCACCCAGAGCGGGGGCACCGTCCAGGACGTGGCGCTGTAGCCCCTCAGCTCGCGGGTCGCCCACCTGCTGATGGGTCGGACAGTCAGAAATGCGATCGCCGCGCCGAGCTGGATGGCGCCGAACAGCAGCCATGCTTCGCGGGATATGTCAAAGAAAGATGGGTTCATGGAAGTTCCGTCTCTGTATTACCGGAAAGCCGAATACCGTGCAAGCGGCGCGTTCCCATAATGGACCGCCGGTTGTTCACTAACCTGTGTTTTCCTCAGTGCTGTCATATTAGAATCAGTGGAGTTGGCCGAGAGCAACTTGAACACGCTCAACACACTTCGCATCGTGGGTCACCGGGGGGCTGCGGCTCTCGCTCCGGAGAACACGATGGCATCCTTTCGAGAAGCGCTCCTTGCCGGAGCAGTCGCGATTGAAGCGGATGCCCGCCTTTCCCGCGACGGACAAGTCGTCCTTATCCACGATGAACGAGTCGACCGCACCACTGCTCAGACCGGTGCGGTGTACGGCTACACGGCGGCCCAACTGGCCGTCTTCGGAGTCCCCGATCTGAAGATGCTGCTCACCGGTTTTGCAGCCTGTGTTGACTTCTACATAGACATGAAGCAATCCGGGCTTGCGCTGCCGGGCGCGGTCGCGGGCCTGGCGTGCAGCACTGGAACGTCGCACCGCGTCTGGCTCACCGGCACGCACCTGCGCCAGCTCCAGCACGCCCGGCGTCTGGACGAGAAGGTCCGCCTGAGTTGGACGCTGGGCATGCAGTACGGCACGCTCAACATCACCTCCGTCATTGAGGCGGCGATGCTGGGCGTTGAGGAGTTGGCCGTCAACGTCAGGGAGATAAGCCGCGGGCTCCTCGACCTCGCCCGAGGTTTCGGCATCGACGTCCGGGCCTTCGGCATCCATTCGCATAAAGAGGCGGCGATGCTCATCGGCATCGGATGCACGACGCTCACACTGGACGACCCGCGCGTGACCGAACTGGTTGGGGCGCCGACCTGACGGTAGCCTGGCTCAACTAGACTGCGGCGTGCCGCTCTCTTACGGGTCGTCCAGCACGAAAGCGGCGTAGAGCAACTCTCCCTGTTCGCTGTTCCCGAAGGTGAGGCGGCCGTGTGGGAACGCAGCCTGCAACTGCGGGGCGAGTGTCAGGTAGTCCTCCGCCAGCAGCCATACAGTCGGACCTCTCACGGTCTCGGCATCGATGCCGCCGCTCCCCCCGAATGCTGTGCTGCCGTTCCTTGTCTGCCTGTCCGGCAGGAACCACTGCACCACGGCATTGGTCCGCGGTAGGCGGTCGTTGTAGAGCCGCACCTCATAGCCGTCTCCCAACGACTGTGCGAAGCGCACTCCTTCGACCTCCTTGCGGGCGAGCGCCCACTCCGATTCGACCAGCCAGTCCTGGTAGTCGCGGTCCTGCTGCGCGGCGAACAGCAGCACGAATGCCGCCAGCGCGAGAGCAGCGACGGCATTGCCGAGCCAGCCCGCAAGAGTGGGGATGGGCACTGTGCCCGCATAGCGCTTCCACCTGTTGTGCACCAGCGATATCGCCGTGTCGAATCCCACGGCGGCGATGGCGAGCACAAACACGATGCCCAACAGGTAGCGCCGGCTTTCCGCGTCCGGCGTGAGCACCGCCGGCACGAGCGAGATGAGCCATCCTGCGAGCAAGAGTTGACTGGAGCGCTTCCTGATGAAGATGAGAAGCGCGGCGAGGCCGATCCAGAAGAAGACCTCCGTGCTGAAGTGCAGCAGCGGAATCCCCCCCGTGCCGACATTCCCTTCTCGGGGCATCGGCGAATGCACGTACGTGATCACGTCCCAGGCACGGCTGATGAGGGCCCCGGGCAAGAGGGGCGTCCGCTCATAGAGGCGCAGGGAAGCCGGGACTACGTCCGACGTGAGGTAGAAGAAGACTATGTGCGCACTGACCGCCAGCGATGCACCGAGGAACCAGGCGACTTCCGCGCTCCGGGCCCGCCTGTTGAACAGGAGGTAGAGGGCTAGCACCCCCCATACCGCAATGGCGTAGACAGGGAACGTTTTGTAGGTGTACCACCCGAGCCCGAACAGGACTCCTCCGAGTGCGGCGGGCCACCGGCGGTTTGAGCGGACTCCCGCGATCAACAACCAGACGCCCGCGGTAAAGCAGAGGACCGCGGGCATCGTCGGGAATGCGATGCGGCTGAACACCAGTATCCAGACATGAAAGATGAGGAACGCCGCCGTGAGCACGGCAGTGCGGGCGGAGAAGAGCTGCCGCATGAGGAAATACGCGATCGGGATGAGCGCCACGCCCGGTAGCACGGCGCTCAATCGCGCCGTGGCGATGCTCGCGTCCAGGAAGAGGAAGAGCAGCGCCTGCAGATGGACTATCCCTGCGGGCGTGCCCAGCGTGACCCCGGTCCACGCGCCGGGCCAGACCTCCCCGAGGGAGATGCGCAGCGCCTCCAGCGCCAGTTCTGCTTCGTCGTTGGCGATGCCCGGCGGCACCGTCTCGAGGTGCTGTACGCGGATGACCAGCGCGACAAACGTGAGCGCAGCGATGACCGCCGCCTCCCACGGCTGTATGCGTCCGGCGGCGCCGGTTGCGGCTTCCGCCGGTCTGGGATGGGCGGGGAAGGCCGCAACGAACGGAGCGAGCACTCCGGCCGCCTGTCGCCCGGCCCACCGTGCCGCCCCTCCGAGCCATGTGCGGGTACCCGCGATGGACTCTTTCGCGGCGAACGCCTGCGGGAGCCGCCAGGGCAGGCGTGGGCGACTGTTCGGACGCAGAGGGGCCGACATGGCGGGATGACCTGCAGCCGTGAGTGCGCTTCCGCAAAAGTGGCAGAAACGGTGGTGGATGGCGTTCGAGGTGCCGCAGTGCGGGCAGGTGATGTTCAAGCGATGCTGCTCGGTGGACCTGTAGCTGGAGATTACCCATCCATAGTAACGCATCCGTGCCGGTGAAGGTGCATCGCCCCGATGAAGACTACCCCGGTGCTGATGGGTCGAGGCTTGCCCGCCCGCAAGGCTGGGGGTATCTTGCGAGCAGTCGCATGGTTGGAGGCCTGCCAGACGATGCTTACCGCTCAACAGAACGAGTTGCTCACCCGGGTTGGCCCCGGCACTCCCATGGGCGAGACGCTCCGGCGCTACTGGATCCCGGCGCTGCTGGACTGGGAGCTTCCCGAGCCGGACTGCTCGCCCGTGCGGCTGCGCCTCCTCGGCGAGGACCTCGTCGCATTCCGGGACACGAGTGGGCGAGTGGGCGTGCTCGACGAGTACTGCCCGCACCGGCTCACCTCGCTCTGGCTGGGGCGGAACGAGGCGAACGGCCTCCGCTGCGTCTACCACGGTTGGAAGTTCGACGTTACCGGCCAGTGCGTCGACCAGATGAACGAGCCGAAGCAGTTCTCGTCCAAGATCAGAACGGTCTCCTATCCCGTCGCTGAGGTGGGGGGCGTGCTGTGGGTGTACATGGGCCCGAAGGAAAAGCAGCCGCCTCCTCCCAACTTCGCGTGGACGAGCGTGCCTGCGGAGCAACGCGTGGTGA
>JAPOOH010000012.1 GCA_026713505.1 Chloroflexota bacterium
GACTCCGACGGTATCGACACGCCAACTCCCACGGACAACGACGGCACCGACTCCGACGGCATCGACACGCCAACCCCAACGGACAACGATGGCACCGACTCCGACGGCATCGACACGCCAACCCCCACGGACAACGACGGCACCGACTCTGACGGCATCGACACGCCAACCCCCACGGACAACGACGGCACCGACTCCGACGGCATCGACACGCCAACTCCTCAGACAGCCCAGTCCGACCAGGACAGCGACGACAGTGACAACAACAACAGCGACAACAACAACAGCTGAGAACAGGACGAAAGCCTGGAACTCTGTCGTACCGTTGTACCCTCGCATCGCTCCACCCGGGGATCCTGGCCTGGAAGGTCTATCCAACCTCTTTGATCCTGAGTGGGTGTGGCAGCGGTACTGCGAGCACGTGGGAGACATCGCGGTTCCTCCCCAGCAGGTTCGCGTCCGGCAGTTCACGCATACACCCGGCCGGTCCGCGCTGGTCAGCTACGTCGTCGAGTGGCCCCCGGACGATTACATCCCCTCGGACTACTTCGCCGTCACGCTCCGGCGGGACCGTCCGTTGGAGGTCTTTCAGTTCCCCGACGACCCCTATCTGCCGGGGTTGAAGGAGGCCGCGGACCCCGAGACGGCGCTCGGCGTCGTCAACCGGCACGTCATGGCGATGCCGGTGCGTCAGGTTGGTGTCCAGGTCGTCCGCTACCGGCCCGGCAACCGGGCAGTGCTGCGCCACAAGGTGGGAAGGGTCAGGTTCTACGTCCGCGTCATGCGCCCCGCGGCCATACCTCCTCTCCTGCGGGCTGCGGAAGTGGCCGCGTGTTCCGGCTTTGTCGTGCCGAAGCTTGCAGGCCACTGGCGCAGGGGAGGAGCGATATGGCTGTCGGAGATACCCGGCACGAATCTCCGTGACCACATCCGAAAGGGCGGCCAACTGGACCCTTCCACCCTCTTTGACGGGCTGGAAACACTGTGGTCTGCGCCGCTTCCAACGGACGGCGGCCGCCCCTTCGACCTCCCGGGGCTGTACCGCCGGGCGAGGCGTACCATCGCGTTCGCTCTCAGAGGAAACGAGGAAGCGCTCACCCATCTGAGGTCCGTCGGCCGGTCACTGGACCCGTTCATCGAGTCGTGGCAGCCGGGCGGCATGGCGCACAACGACTTCTACGACGACCAGGTGCTGCTGTTGCCCGATGGCAGGGTGGCGCTGGTGGACTTCGAAGAGATCGGGATGGGGGATCCTCTGCTGGACGTCGGGAACTTCCTGGCGCACCTGCGTTGGGCCGCTCACTTCAGGGGTGAGCAAAGTACCGATGCGAGGAGCGCGTACCACAGCGTCTTCCGCCGCGCCGCGCTCGATCGGTTCGGCTGGACCGAGCGGGAGCTTGCGCTCCGCGAGGCGGTCTGCGTATTCAGGATCTGCACGAACGCCGTTCGCTATCCCCAGCCGGATTGGCAGGACCGGTTACGCTCCGGCCTGTCCCTGGTCGATCAGACCCTGGTGTGACTGAGCCTGAGCCATTCTTGTGAAAACAGGCCTCCCCCGCTCATGGTGAGCCTGTCGAACCATCCTGTGCAGGCTCGCGCTTTAGCGCGCAACCTCGCCCCCCGGTTGTCATATTGAGCGGAGCCCGCGCTTCAGCGCGCAACGCTGGACCCAGTCGTGCCCACCGGGGCACACGGCAGAGTGATGTGGGGGTTGCATGACTCCCCTCTCCCTCTGGGAGAGGGGCCGGGGGTGAGGGGATCGCTGCAAGGGTGACACGCGCCCCTTTCGCAGTCGCCCCGCCGTTCGCTACGCTGGACGCATGGCTATGCAACCCACCCCACCCATAAACCGCGTCTATGGCTCGTCGGCCCAGCCATCAACATGGCTTATGGCTTGGAGCTTAACTCGTGATTTCCTTGCTGATCTTGGTTTCTTGGTCACGGGAAGCAGGCCACGGCCTGCGAAACGCCCCGAACCAAGGTCACCGGGATGCCATTTCTCTCGCCCCATTTACTCCTGAGGCGACGACCAGGAATCCCCGATTCGGACCTTGTTCGATTCTTGGTCTCGCCTCCGCCACCCTGTCCATCCCTGTCGAGCACGACGGCAGAGGCGCTCAGGAGTGGCGAACGACACGCATCTGCGATAGCATCCGCCCAGCAGGACGCGGCCGGCGCGGGCCGCAGGGAGGCTCTATGACCACCACTCCAGTCAGGCAGACCGTCACGGTCACCGTCAACGGACAGGAATACACGCGGGAGGTCCCCACCTACCGCACCCTCGTCGACTTCATCCGCTACGACCTCGGGCTCACCGGCACCAAGGAGGCGTGCAGCGTCGGTGTCTGCGGCGCATGCACCATCGAGTTGAACGGCAGGATCACCGCATCCTGCATCACGCTCGCAGTGCGAGCGGACGGCGCCGAGATCACCACCATCGAGGGCGTAGCCGACGGCGACACCCTCCACCCCGTGCAGGAGGCGTTCATCAACTACGGCGGCTTCCAGTGCGGCGCGTGCACCCCCGGCCAGATCATGGCCGCCAAGGCGCTGCTGGAGCACAACCCCCACCCCACCGAGCCGGAGATCAAGGAGTGGATGATGGGGAACCTCTGCCGCTGCACCGGCTACTACCAGATCATCGAGTCCATCCAGGCTGCGGCGGAGGCGAAGTAGACATGCACGACTTCACCTTCCACGCACCAGACTCCCTCTCCGGCGCCCTCGACCTGCTCGCCGAGCACAATGGCGACGCCAAGCTGCTGGCGGGCGGCACCTCGCTCACGACGCTCCTCAAGCAGTCGCTCATCGCGCCCGACCACATCGTCAGCCTGCACCGCGTTCCGGGCCTC
>JAPOOH010000013.1 GCA_026713505.1 Chloroflexota bacterium
CGGAGATGCGTCCCGTCCCCCGCAAGCACGCCTACGAGGCCGACGTCACCTACGGCACCAACAACGAGTTCGGCTTCGATTACCTCCGCGACAACATGGCCGCATCTCTGGAGCATAAGGTCCAGCGGGGGCTGCGACACGCCATCGTCGACGAGGTGGACAACATCCTCATCGACGAGGCCCGCACCCCGCTCATCATCAGCGGCCCGTCCCAGGAGTCGACCAATCTCTACGGCACCGTCGCCCGCGTCGTCCCCCGCCTCCAGGCGGAAGAGGACTTCACCATCGCTGAGAAGGAGCGCCAGGCCCTGCTCACCGACGCCGGCATCTCGAAGATCGAGACCCTCCTGAACGTCGGCAACCTCTACGACCCGTCCAACTACGTCCTTACCCACTTCGTCGAGAACGCGCTGCGGGCGCAGTTCGTCTACCAGCGCGACAAGGACTACGTCGTGAAGGACGGCGAGGTCATCATCGTGGACGAGTTCACCGGGCGCCTCATGCCCGGACGCCGCTACGGCGAGGGGCTCCACCAGGCGATCGAGGCGAAAGAGGGCGTCAGGGTCCAGCGGGAGACCGTCACCTACGCCACCGTCACCATCCAGAACTACTTCCGCATGTACGACAAGCTCGCGGGCATGACAGGCACCGCGCTCACCGAGGCCGAGGAGTTCTTCAAGGTCTACGGCCTCGAGGTGCTCGCCGTCCCCACGAATGCGCCCATGGTTCGGGAAGACTACCCCGACTTCGTCTACAAGACGCACGCGGGCAAGTTCAAGGCCGTGGTCGACCACATCGCGGAGCTGAACGCCGAGAGCAGGCCCGTCCTCGTCGGCACCACCTCCATTGAACGCTCGGAGCAGCTCAGCGCCCTCCTCCGGAGGCACGGCATCAAGCACGAGGTGCTGAACGCCAAGAACCACGAGCGCGAGGCCCAGATCGTCGCCGAGGCCGGAAAGCCCGGGGCGGTCACCGTCTCCACCAACATGGCCGGACGCGGCACCGACATCATCCTCGGCGGCGACCCGGCCACACAGGCGGAGCCGGGAGCCTGGCAGAAGGCGCACGATGAGGTCGTCGCCAGGGGCGGTCTCTGCGTCATCGGCACCGAGCGGCATGAATCGCGCCGCATCGACAACCAGCTGCGCGGACGCTCGGGGCGCCAGGGCGACCCCGGCGAGACGCGCTTCTACGGCTCGCTGGAGGACGAGATTCTCACCCGCTTCTCCGGAGGTATGGTGGGCCGCCTCGTCGGCAAGGCGTTCGTCGAGGACGCTCCGCTGGAGAGCGGCATGCTCACCAAGAGCCTGGAGATGACGCAGGGCAAGGCGGAGTCCTACTTCTTCGACATCCGCAAACACCTCGTCGAGTACGACGACGTGGTGAACCGCCAGCGGGAAGTCATCTACGCCGAGCGGGACAAGGTGCTGGAGGGCGCGGACCTCAAGGCCAACATCCAGGAGATGATCGGCAAGGAGATCTCCGCCCTCGTCCACACCTACCTCGCCGGGGAGGCGGAGCAGTGGGAGATCGAACCGCTCCTCGCCAGCGTCGGCGTCATCATGCCCCTTCCCGCCGGCTTCGACGCCGGTTCCATCCTCCGCGAGGGCGCGGCGCAGACCGAGGAGACCCTCCTCAGCGCCGCCGAGGCGATGTACGAGCGGCGGGAGGAGGAGTTCGGCGAGGAAACGATGCGCGCCATCGAGCGCGCCGTGATGCTCCAGACCATTGACCGGCTCTGGGTGCAGCACCTCACCATGATGTCCAACCTGCGCCAGGGCATCGGCCTCTACGCCTACGGCCAGCGGGACCCCCTCGTCATGTACAAGAAGCAGGGGCACGAGGCCTTCGACGGTCTGCTGGAACGCGTCCGACACGACATCGTCCACACCATCTTCCACGTCGCCCCTGTGGGACAGGCAGCCCCCGCTTCGGCGAACGGCAACGGCAGGGCCGCCAGGGTGGACACCACACGCACCGAGACCGTGATGGCGAAGGCCATCGGACGGCGCTCGACCGCCGTACCCGCGGCGCCCGTGGACCTTCCCCCGGACGCGCCCCGCTGGATGCGGCGCCAGGCCGAACGCGCGGCAGGCAGCGGCAAGAAGGCCCGCAAACGGAAGGGCAGATAGCGTATGCCATGGAGACGACCGTTGCGCAGCGCCCAACACCGTTGTCCACACCCTCTCCTGGCGAGCCGCACGCCCCGGCGAACGGAACGATAGGACGGTTCCGCGGCGCACTCGCCGCCGGCACGCCCTGGCCGGAGGCGCTCCTCACCGCGGTCGGCGAATGGAGCGCTCCGTCCGAGACCGTCGACGGCGTCCGGCTCGACTACCTCATCGGGGGTGAGGCGTTCGACTGGCTCGTGCTGGCCGAACGCCTCCTGCGCGAGGCCCCCGCGGGCCGCATCCCGCGCGCCGACGTGGAGCGGCTGCTCTTCGAAGGCGCGCTCCCGGAAGCCATGAGCGAGGCCCGGTTCAAGAGCCTGCTCGGCCCGGAGAAGTACCGCGCGCACCTCAACCACTTCTACGGCGTCGTCGTTGAGGAGGCCCTCTGGCACGCCGTCGAGCGCGAGGTCGAGAAGGAGCGCAACGCGCACGGCCTACAGCACCCCTTCGGTGTTCAGAACCTCATCTCGGAGCGGCTCTACCGCGCCGAGCTCATGCCGCTCCTCCGGCAGTTCCAGCGCGAGCACGGCCGGAAACCCCACGTGCGCCTGACCCTGGCTGAGTCTCACGCTTTCACGTACTGGCTCTTCAAGCGGCGCATCGCCAATTCGGACCAGGCCCGCATCGCCAGCGACACGCGCAAGGGCCTCCGCATGCTCAACGAGCTGCGCGAGGGCGCCGGCGTCGGCTAGGAAACAGAGATTTCGAGCGGGAGCGCCCCGCGGGACGTCAGGCCTTGGCCTGCGCCTGCTCCGGCGGCGCTTCCGGCAGGGTGATGGCGCCGCGCTTGCGGTGCTTGCCCGCCGTCTCCGCAGCCAGGTAGGCGAACACCACGACGGTCACCGTCCACAGCACCGCGTTGAAGCCGAACGCTGCGTGGTAGGAGTGCACGGAGAGGAGGGTCATCGACACCACCGGCCCGACCATCCCCGCCGCGTCGCCGAACGTCCGGAACAAGCCTATGGCCATCCCCCGCATCCCGGAGGGCGCCAGGTCGGCGACATAGGCGACGGGCGCCTGGCCGCTCCACCCCTGGGCGATATGCAGCAGGAAGAACGCCGCGAGGAACGGCCCCAGCGTATCCGCGAACGGCACCCAGGCGATGGCGATGCCCGTGACGATCCCGGCAGGCACGATGATGATCTTCCTGCCAAACTTGTCGGACACCGTTCCAGCCGGGTAGATGAGTATCCCGTGCATGAGCGACGAGAAGGTGAAGAGCAGTCCGATAGCCCCCGGCCCCATCTCCAGTATGTCGTTTACGAATGCCGGTATGAGCGTCGTGAACATCCCTCCGCGCAGGAAGAACGCCGAGAATCCGAGTATGCACACCATCAGGAAGCTCGTGTCCCGCAACAGGAAGCGTGCGCCGCGCGGCGAGTTGCTGTGACGAGCGTGCGCCACCGAACCCTCGCTCCCCGGCTGCGGCCGCGTCTCCGGCAGCCGCACGATGCCCCACAACGCGAACACGAGCACGAAGATACCGGAGACGTAGAACGGCGCACGCGTCCCGAACACCTCGCCGATCAGCCCGCCCAGCGCCGGGCTGCCCGTCCCCACAATGAGTTGCAGCCCGTGCATTAGCCCCAGCACGCGTCCACGGTTCTCCACCGTGCTCAGGTCCGCCGCCACGACGTTGGCCATTACGATGGTCATGGAACTGGCCACGCCGCACAGAAACCGGAGCGCGAGGAACGTCGGTACGTCCTGGGCGAAACCGCCCAGCGTGGCGAACAGCGCGACCCCCAGTCCTCCGATCGTGATGATCCACTTCCGTCCCACCTTGTCCGACAGCACGCCCGCGGGGATGTTCGTAATGAACCGGCCCACGGCGTAAAGGGAGAACGTGAGTCCGAGCGCGAAGAAGCTCCCGCCGATCAGCTCCATGAACCTCGGGATCACCGGCGTTATGATCATCATCGAGGCGTGAGCCGACGCAATCAGCCCACCGGCGATGACGACAAGCTCCAGCCGGAGGCCACCCGTGATAGCGCGTTTCGAGGGTACGAGCCGCATCGCCTACGGGCCGCTCACGGCGTCTGCGCTCGTCAGCGGCCCCCGGCCTTCCAAGCCCGTATGCGCCCCCATACCGATGGGATCAGCCTCCCAGGTCACGGAGCAGTCCGGTGATGCGTTCCAGCCGTGCGCGCCCGCTCTCCAGCCGCTCCCGCTCGCGCTCCACCACGTCGGCGGGGGCTTTCTCCAGGAACTGGTTGCTGCTGAGCCGGACTTCCAGGCCGGCGAGGTGCTTCTGCACGCTCGCGGCTTCTCCACGCAGCCGTTCCCGCTCCCCCTCGAGGTCTACCGACCCTCCGACGCTGAGCGCCACCGTTACGTCCCGAACCACGAGGCGCACCGTGTCCTGGCCCGCCCCCGCATCGCCGAACCGCAGCGCTCCGACGCGTGCGAGGGCGCGGATGGCGTCCGACTCGTCTTCCAGTGCAGCCGCGGAACGCGAGATAGACACCACGGCGTCCAGCAGGGCCTGCGGCTCGATCTTGAGTTCAGCGCGCACGTTGCGTATCGCCCGCACGACGTCGATCAGGAGGTCCACTTCCTCGGAGGCCGGAGCGTCGGCTTCTCTCCGGGCCTGCCACTCATCATCGGACAGGCGCGCCTTCGGGTTCGGGTACGGAGCGATCATGATCGACTCGGGCAGGTTGCCCTCGGGAGGCAGGACGGGAGTGAGCCGCTGCCATAGCTCCTCGGTGACGAACGGCATGAACGGATGGAGCAGCCGAAGCACGCGCTCCAGAACGTGCGCCAGCACACGGCGGGGCTGCTGATCGCCGTTACGCAACCGGACCTTCGCCATCTCGATGTACCAGTCGGCGAAGTCACTCCAGATGAACTCGTGAAGGACGCGCTCCGCCTCACCTATCTGGAAATCGGCGATCAGGTCGTTCACTCGGACTGCGGTCTCCTGCGCCTTCGAGAGCATCCACCGGTCGTGCCGATGCTCGCGTGGGGGTGTCGCGTACCACCCCTCCATGCCCTCCTGTCCTTCCGTCTGGCCGATGACGAACCTTCCCACGTTCCACAGCTTGTTCGCAAAGTTCCGCGCCGCCTCCAACCGGTCATCGCTGAAGCGGGTGTCATTGCCCGGCGTCGTGCCGGTCGTCAGTGCGAATCGGAGCGCGTCCGTCCCGAACTGGTCAATAGCGTCCAACGGGTCGCGGACGTTCCCGCGCGTCTTGCTCATCTTCTGCCCGTGCTCGTCGCGAACGAGGCCGTGGAGGTAGACCGTGCGGAAGGGGACGTCCCCGACGTTCCACATCCCCCTCATGATCATGCGGGCCACCCAGAAGAAGAGGATGTCGTAGCCGGTCTCCATTACGGAGGTCGGATAGAAGTAGCCCAGGTCGGCGTTGGCCTCGGGCCAGCCGAGGGTGGAATGCGTCCAGAGCCCGGAGGAGAACCACGTGTCGAGCACATCCTCGTCCTGCTCGATTTCGCCGGAGCCGCACGCCTCACAGGCCTCCGGCGCATCGACGGCAACGGTCATGTGGCTACAGCCGCCACAGTACCAGACCGGGATGCGGTGGCCCCACCAGAGCTGGCGGGAGATGCACCAGTCGCGGATGTTCTCCATCCAGTTCTCATAGACCCGAGCGAAACGCTCCGGCACGATGCGGATGCGCCCATCTTTAACCGCAGCGAGCGCCGGCTCTGCCAGCGGCCCTATCTTCACGAACCACTGCACCGAGACGATGGGCTCCACTGTGTCGCCGCTGCGCTGGCAGTGTCCCACTGCATGCACGTGGGGTTCCACCTTCTCCAGCAGTCCCTCCCGCTCCAGTTGCCCCACGATGGCCTTGCGCGCGTCGAACCGGTCGAACCCCGCATACGGGCCGGCTTCCTCGTTGAGCGTCCCGTCCGGGTTGAGGATGTTCACGATGGGCAAGGCGTGCCGTTCGCCCGTCTCGAAGTCGTTGGGGTCATGCCCGGGTGTGATCTTCAAGGCCCCCGTGCCGAACTCCGTGGCCACTGCCTCGTCGGTAATCACCGGGATCAGCCGTCCGAGCACCGGGAGGCGCACGCGCTTGCCCTGTGCACCTGCATAGCGTTCATCCGTGGGGTTTACCGCGACCGCAGTGTCACCCAGCAACGTCTCGGGGCGCGTCGTCGCAACAGTCAGGTGGCCCGACCCGTCCTCGTACGGATAGCGGACGTAGTAGAGGTTGCCCTGCTCTTCCTCGTGCTCGACCTCGAGGTCGGAGAGTGCGGTGCGGCAGCTCACGCACCAGTTGATCATCCGCTCGCCGCGGTAGATGAGCCCCTCGTCATACAGGTTCTTGAATGTGGTGCGGACAGCGCGGGCCGGGCCTTCATCCAGCGTGAACGTCTTGCGTTCCCAGTCGCACGATGCGCCGAGCCTGCGGTGCTGGTTATCTATGGTGTCGCCGGTCTTGCCCACCCATTCCCATATGCGCTTGAGGAACGCCTCCCGCCCGATGTCGTGCCTCGTCAACTCCTCCGCGGCAAGCTGACGCTCGACCACGACCTGCGTGGCGATGCCCGCGTGGTCCGTGCCTGGCAGATAGAGCGCCGCGTCGCCCTTCATGCGGTGGTAGCGGGTGAGCGCGTCCTCGATCGCGGCCGTCATCGCGTGGCCGAGGTGCAGTTCACCCGTCACGTTCGGCGGGGGCATGATGATAGTGAATGGATTCCTGGCTGGATCTGGCGTGGCCCTGAAGTAACCGGAGCGCTCCCACCATTCGTACAACCTGCTCTCAACCTGGTGCGGGTCGTAGGCTTTCGCAAGCGGCTCGCCGGCCGGGTTTGTCGTCATGCGTGGGGGCTCCGGGAACGCTGGGCTTTGGAGTCTCCATGTTAGCAGACGGGACGCTCGGCCTGTGCGGGAACGCTGCTCCCTCTCCTCAGGCGAGGGGGTGCTATCCTGCTATCCGTGTCCGCCCCAGCGATCCGCCGCTCCGTCTCCTGGAAGACGAACCTCATTGCACTGTGGTTTGCTCAGGTTGGAACTACCCTCGGATTCTCCTTCACCTTCCCCTTCTACCCGCTCTTCTTCGAGGAGTTGGGTGGACTGAGCACCGAACGAGCCGCGTTCTGGGCCGGGCTGGCCGGGTGGGTGTTCGGCCTGGGCATGGGACTCTCCAGTCCCGTCTGGGGGATCCTGGGGGACCGGTTCGGACGGAAGCTGAACGTTCTCCGCGCTCTCATCCTCGGTGGACTCTTCCTTGCCCTCTCAGGCTTCTCACAGACGCCGCTGCAACTCCTCCTTACCCGTTTCGTCATCGGCACCACCAGCGCCGTAATACCGACGATCATGGCCCTTGTGGCTGCGCATACCCCCAGGGAGCGCCTTCCCTTCGCCGCAGGCATCATCCAGTCAGGACTCTTCTTCGGCGTTGCGCTCGGCCCACTCTTCGGAGGCATGATCTACGACGCTTTCGGCGTCAGGGCCGCCTTCATCGCGACTGGCGCGGCCCTGTGGTGTTCTGCCGTCATCGTCATCTTCCTCGTGCATGAGGACTTTCATCGCCCGGAATCCGCCACAGGCCTCACTCAGCCGTTCGTCGACCTCTGGCGGCTGAGCACATCTCGATCGATGCTTCCGCTCTACGCCATCGTCTTTCTCGTGCTTGCCTCGCACCTCATGATCCAGCCAGCCATCCCTGGACTCGTCGGCGTAGTCAAGGGCGTTGCCCCTTCCGGCACCGACTCAGGCATCGTGTTCGCAGCAGGCGGAGTTGCCTCTTCAATCTCGTCCGTTGCGATGGGCTGGCTTGCTCCGAAGGTCGGGCTGCAGCGCGTGTTCATAATCGGAGCGTTGCTTTCGGCATTTGCAGCCCTTGTCCCCTACTTCGCAAGCGACTATCTCACCCTTGCCGCAGGGTTCGCCGCCATCGCGCTGTTCTCCGGCGGCCTCTCCGGGCTCGTTAACGGCCTCATCGCGCTACGTTCCCCCAGCGGACAGCACGGAGCCGCGTTCGGTTCGGCACAGTTCGCGCACGCGTTCGGCGTTGCGCTCGGGCCACTTGCCGGTGGCGGGATGGTCGTCGCCTGGGGGTTGCGGAGTGTATTCCTCCTGGAGGTTGCCAGCTTCATCCTGGTCTTGCTGGTCGTGGCCACGCTGCTCGGCGCCCGCAGCGGCCGAGAGGAGCAAGTCGCGGGTCGCCACTCGTAAGAGGCGTATAATCTCCCCATGCTCCTGACGCTGGACATTGGCAACACCAACATCACCATCGGCGCATTCGACGGTGATGACCTCGTGGCGAGTTGGCGGCTCTCCACCGACTCGCGGCGGCTCACGGACGAGTACGCCCTGCAACTCCGCGAGCTGCTGCCGTTGAAAGGCGTAGCCATCGGTGACGTGACCGACGCCGCACTCTGCAGCGTTGTCCCTCCCCTTACAAGCGTGTTCGAGGAGGTAACGCGGTCGCTCTTCTCCTGCGATCCGGTCGTTGTCGGCGCGGGGACGCGCACCGGTATCCGCATCCAGTACCAGAGCCCGCACGACGTGGGCGCGGACCGTGTAGTGGACGCAGCAGCCGCCCTCCACTACTACGGCGGACCTGCCATCATCGTCGACCTCGGCACCGCCACGGTCTTCGATGCGGTGACGGCGGACGGCGACTACCTCGGTGGGGCGATCTCCGTCGGTGTCGGCCTCGCAGGCGATGCGCTCGCGGCCAACACGTCCATGCTGCGCCGGGTAGACCTCACCGCGCCGGAGCACGCAATCGGCAAGAACACGTCGGCCTCCATCAATTCAGGGCTTGTGTTCGGCTTTGCCGGACTCGTCGAATCGATGGTGCGCCGTTTCCGCGACGAGATGGAAGCGCCGGACGCGACCGTCGTCGGCACCGGCGGCCTGGTGCCGCTCATCGCCGGGCAGACCTCCATCTTCGACGTGGTCGACCCGGAGCTGACGCTGCGCGGTCTGCGCCATATCTTCAACCTGAACCGTGAGCCCGCCCAGACGGGAGGCGCGCGATGAGCGGCCCCTTCCAGGGCAAGCGTGTCCTCCTGGGCGTAAGCGGCAGCATCGCCGCCTACAAGGCGGCGGACCTCGCCAGCAAGCTCACCCAGCGGGGCACGGAAGTGGACGTGCTGATGACCTACTCCGCAACCCGGTTCGTCACACCACTCACCTTCCGCAGCGTCACCCACAGGCCCGTGCTCACCGACCTGTTTGACCCCGATTCGCCAGAGGCCATCGAGCACGTCGCGTTGGCACAAGCTGCCGACGTGCTTGTCGTCGCTCCCGCTACCGCCCACATGCTTGCGAAGCTGGCGCTCGGACTCGCGGACGACCCCATCAGCGTTACCGCGCTTGCAACCTGGGCTCCCATACTCGTCGCGCCTGCGATGGACGCGAACATGTGGGAGCACCCGGCTGTCCAGCAGAACGTGCGAACGCTCCGGGAGCGTGGAGTTGTCATCATCGGTCCAGGCGAGGGCAGGCTCGCCTCCGGGCTAACGGGATGGGGGCGGCTCGTTGAGACGCCGGAACTGCTCGGTCATATCGCACTGACGCTCGGCGCGAATGGGGACCTGAGCGGGCGGAGCATCGTCGTCAGCGCGGGCGGCACCCAGGAGCCGCTGGACCCCGTGCGCGTGCTCACGAATCGATCCTCCGGCAAGATGGGCTACGCCGTAGCTGAGGCCGCGCGGGACCGGGGCGCCAACGTGACCCTCGTCACCGCGCCCGTTGCACTCGACCCGCCTGTCGGGGTTCGCGTCGAAGGTGCCGCTACCGCGGAGCAGATGCGCAACGCCGTGCAGGAGGCCGCTCTCTCCGCCGACGCGCTTGTGATGGCCGCAGCGGTGGCGGACTACCGCCCCGCGAGGCCGAGCCGGGAGAAGCTGAAGAAGGAAGCTATGGCAGACCTGGCCGTCGCGCTTGAGCGCACGGAAGACATCATCGCCTCCGCTCCGGACGGCATCGTGAGGGTCGCCTTCGCAGCAGAGAGCAGCGATCTGCTGAAAAATGCCCGCGCCAAGCTCCATGGCAAGAGCGTGGATCTCGTCGCCGCAAACGACATCACACTCCCAGACGCAGGATTCGGCGCGGAAGACAACAAGGTCTGGCTCGTGGACGAAGGCGGCGACACCGAACTGCCCCTCATGGCGAAATACGATGTAGCGATGGCGATCCTGGACCGTGTTGTTGCATTGCTGAACGCACGGCGCCCGAGACGGGGATAGGCGTGGACCTCCTCATCGTTCTCGGTGTCATCGCTGCCCCTATCGCACTCGGCGTCTGGTACTACCAAGCGTATCGCGAGGCCCGGATCTGGAAGGAAGTGCACGCCGCATGGGGACTCGAACAACAACTCCATGCTGTTGCCATCTACACCGAACTGACCCGCCAAGGCATCCGCGCGCAACTCAAGACATCCGGCACGTTCGAGAAGATGATGCGTCCGATTACGCGGCCCCACGCATCCATCCGTGTCCGCCGTGAGGACTTCGACTCTGCTGTCAGGACTATCCACTCCCTCACGCGGGGATAGCCCACCCCTAACGTGAGCGCGTGTCTTCGGTCACGCGCGGAAGCAGGGTGAGAAGGTCGCTCGCCAGCATCCCGCTGCTGCCGTTGGAGGCGCGCCAGCGCTCCGCAGCCGCCCCATGCAGGTACACACCTGCCACTGCAGCCTCGTAGCGATCCATCCCTTGAGCCAGCAGACCACCGATGACGCCTGCCAGCACGTCGCCCGATCCCGCCGTGGCGAGCGCGGGATTCGCGAACGGGCTGAGCGCAATGCGGCCGTCCGGCGCCGCCACTACTGTGTGAGCGCCCTTGAGCACCACCACTTGCCCCCACAGTTCCGCCGACGCTGCCGCTGCGCCCTTCCTGTCCTCCTGCACTTCATACGCTGCCCGTCCCAGAAGCCTCCCCATCTCGCCGGGGTGCGGAGTGAGCACCGCAGGGGCGGAGAGCATAGATGGCCAGCCGTAGATGTTGGCCAGGATGTTCAACGCATCTGCGTCCAGCACCAGGGGCGTGTGCACGGCCGGTTCAGTCAGCACAAGCGAGCGCAGGAACGCAGCCGACGATTCGCCCGTGCCGAGTCCAGGACCGACCACGGCGGCCGAAGCCTCGTTCAGCGCCTCTCGGGCAATTCCCGCCGACTCCCCCGCAACCCCGCCGTCCGGGGTCTCCGCCAACGGCACGTGCACCTGCTCCAGGAGCCGCGCCGCCGCGATACGGCTCACGCTCTCCGGGGCTGCGAGGCTCACCAGCCCCGCTCCGACCCGGTAGGCCGACGACGACGCAAGCACCGGGGCACCGACGTACCGCCGATGCCCCCCAACGACAAGCACGCTCCCGAAGCTGCCCTTATGGCCGTCCGCATGCCGGGGCGGCAACAGGCTGCGCGACAGCGCGGTATCCATGAGATCGAGCGGAAGCCCAGCGTCCACGCCTTGCGGCAACCCGATGTGGAGCGTTTCTATCTCGCCGGCGTGCCCCGCTCCGGGAAACTGCAACAGGCCGACCTTGGGCGCGCCCAGCGCAAGCGTCATGTCCGCGGGGAAGCAGGCTTCGTCGCACTCGCCGGTATCGGCGTCGAGTCCGGTGGGCAGGTCGAGCGCGGCGAAGAGTGGGCGCTGGGGCTGCATCCGCATCTGCCCCACCGATTCGAAGATGGCGCGCAGGATGGGATCGAGCCCCGGATGGGCACCGATGCCGAGCACCGCGTCGAGCACGAGGTCAGCGAGCGACAGGTAGCTCTCCAACTGCCAGCACTCGAGGTCTTCCGATGCCTCTACCACGCGGCAGCGCCGCTCGCGGCATTCCTCGTATTTGTCCTCACGCCGTCGCGCGGTCGTCATGTAGAGGGTTACCACCGCCCCCCAGTCCGCCAGGTAACGCGCCGCGACCATCCCGTCGCCGCCGTTGTTCCCCGGACCCACCAGCACGACGATGCGCTTGCTCCGCACACCGTCCAGCCGCCGCGCGACGCTGCGTGCAACCGCCAAGCCTGCGCTCTCCATCAGCGATTCCGCCGAGACCCCCGCATCCGCCGCACGCGACTCCAGCAGCCGCATTTCCTCAGAGGTGACGACCTTCAAGACAGACGCCCCACAACCGATGCCACCGCGTGGGTGCGGGAGTGCGACAGGCTCACAGCAAGCCGGTCTATGCCGAGCTTTCGTGCGCGTGCGTCAGCCCTGCCGTGCAGCGCTATCTCCGGTTCTCCGCTGCGCTTCCGCGTCACCTCCACCTCCCGCCAACCGATGCCGCGGGTACCGGTGCCCAGTGCCTTCATCGTTGCCTCTTTCGCGGCGAACCGTGCCGCGAGTTGCGGCGCGCGTCCCCTGCAATACGCAATCTCATCAGCCGTGTACACGCGCTCCAGGAACCGCGTCCCGAAACGCTCCAACGTCGCCGCGATGCGGTCTATCTCGATCATGTCCACGCCCACGGAGATATCCTGCACCTTCCGTCTCCCTCGACTGCAGGCCGGGATGCAGCCCGGACCTTGAGCATCATATCAGCCCTCAGGCCGACTGGCTGCTATCATCGGACTTACCCCACCGGAGGCGATTTTCCGTGACCGCGACCATTATCGATGGCAAGCAGATGGCCGAAGACATCCGTGGAGAAGTGGCCGAGCAGACCCACACGTTCAAGGAGCGCTGCGGGGTAACCCCCGGTCTCGCCGCCGTGCTCGTGGGAGGCGATCCTGCCTCTGCCGTCTACGTCCGCAACAAGCGCCGGGCCTGCGACGAGGCAGACATGTTCAGCGAGACTTTCGAGTTGCCGGAGGAGACCTCGCAGGACGAATTGATCCGCCTCGTGCGGAAACTCAACGCGGACCCTCGCTTCCACGGCATCCTCGTTCAACTCCCGCTGCCTGCGCACATCGAGGAGCGTAAGATCATCCTTGCCATAGACCCGGACAAGGACGTTGATGGGATGCATCCCATCAACGGCGGACGTCTCATGGAGGGCAACCCGCTATTCCTCCCCGCGACGCCTGCCGGAGTGCAGCAGATGCTTGTCCGCACCGGCAACGATCCCGGCGGCAAGCACGTCGTCATCGTCGGGCGCAGCAACATCGTTGGGAAACCGCTGGCTGCGCTCCTCGTCCAGAAGGCCCCCGGAGCGAACGCCACCGTCACCGTATGCCACACCGGCACGCGCGGTCTCTCGGTCCTCACCCGCCAGGCGGACATCGTCGTCGCAGCGATAGGCAGGCCGCGAGCACTTACCGCCGACATGGTCGCGGACGGAGCAGTCGTCATAGACGTCGGGATCAACCGTGTGGACGACGCGACACGGAAGTCCGGCTACCGTCTCGTGGGCGACGTGGACTACGACGCGATCGCAGAGAAAGCGTCGGCCATCACACCGGTGCCCGGCGGCGTTGGCCCCATGACGATCGCCATGCTCCTCACGAACACGCTCCGCGCTGCACGCCTTGCCGCGGGAGAGAGCCTCTGACCCTCCGACCCACGCTCCCGTGGGTGTCGCAGGCACGATTCAAACCGCGAGGAATCACGGGAGTCGCGGGCACGTTGA
Organism: Chloroflexota bacterium; assembly: GCA_026713505.1. GTDB lineage: Bacteria > Chloroflexota > Dehalococcoidia > Lucifugimonadales > Australimonadaceae > Bin16. Next base: position 13,669 of record JAPOOH010000013.1, read on the forward strand.
GATTCAATCCCATTTGCATGGGTAGCGGTGTCTCCAGGAACGAGTAGTCGCAAGCATTGGTGGGCCAAGGCGTACCGATTTGCGAACTTTTCGGTGGGAGGTTCTAATCTAAGGAAGGGGCCGTTCGGCCCCGGATAGTCCCATACGAGCCTCCGCCCGTCGGGTAGGAGGCTCTCCTACTTCTCCAGTATGGTTCCTTTGCGCCGCCAGCCGCCGGGGACGGGCTGTGCACATTATCGACGCCGCGTTCCAGGGAAGGCAAGACGGGGTGAGGCACTTCGGGGAATTATATACAATCCTACCCACTTGGCCGGGGTTACTGCTTACCTATGGGGTCACTCACGAGGAAGCCTTTAGGCTGGATCATGTGTCTACGAGCCTCACCCTCGATTTGTAGACCGGGAAGTTGTGCGTCCCGAGCCGCCATCAATCTCGTAGTTGCAATCAGCCCCCTGCAGAGGTTACAAGAGGAGTAAGTGCTACTCGAATACAACGTCCAGGCATGGCGACAGTTTTCTACTTGCCTCTTCTGACTGGACTCCTTCTTGCGCTCGTCTCTCCAGCGTAGCCAATCCGTGAGTTGGAGAGTACAGTTCATTCTCACGGCGGCAACGAGAAGCGCAACCGCGATAATGACCGCTGCCATTGGATACCCAGCCGATTCGACCAGCGCGTTGATGTCCATGCCCCTCGGCGCCCCTTCGCCAGCTCTACCGCCTACCGAAGAACAGCATCAGGACTGCGAATAGGATGGCGGCAATCAGCAGCGTTACCCCCGCCTGGAAAAGCGCGTCTGCCAGGGCAGTCATCGCGTCAACACCTTGAATCCCTCAACCAA
>JAPOOH010000014.1 GCA_026713505.1 Chloroflexota bacterium
ACTGAACTCGCCCGACCCGGAGCCTGTCGCTCGCAGCGGGCTTTCGCCGACATGACCGGAGGAGAAACCCCCGACGATCCAGGTGCGCACCGAGTTGGGCGCCGATACGTGGCCATGGACATCGAAAACCTTGGTGCCCTTGAACATAGTCCTCCTCCAAGTGCCTGCTGCGAAAGCGGCTGTGTAGTGAGACGTCGGCGGCTGGAAGCCCCCTCAGCGTGCGCCGCCAGTACGTCGCGCGGAGGGTAGTCCTTCCCATCGCCAGTTGCAACCTCCGTATCGAAAGCCGGAGGTTACGGGTCATCACGCCAGTACGCCGGCCTCCGCAGGGAACTGGTCGAATATCTTGGCGTTGGTGTACTCCGAGTGGACCGGCACCTGGTGCTGGAGCTCGATCAGCTTGCCGGTCTTTCCGGACTCGATCACCGCGAGGGTCGCCTCCAGCGTCGCCATGCCCCACTCGGGCGTGTGGTAGACGGGAGCGCCATTGACGACGGCGTCGTAGAGCTCCTTGAGCTCGGCGCGGCGGTTCATCGCCCATCCGGAAGGGGGCTTCAGGTCTATCGTGTGGTGCCCCTCATTGTCGTAGATGGTGATGCCGTAGGCGGAGCGGGTGATGTCGCCGCGCTCGCAGGAGACGACGACGAAGCCGGGCTCGGCGGGCACCCACGGCTCGCCGCCGGGATCGCGGTTCTGCCCCTCGCGCTTGAAGATCTCGACCTCGCGCTCGCCGCCGATGCGGATCGCCTGCTTGTCGGACTCCTCGTCGCGGGTGCCGGTAATCATGCCGTCGCGGACGAGGATGCGTTCGGCCTCGTCGTAGCGCTGGCGGTCGTGTCCCCACGGAACGAGTTGAGCACCCATGAAGTAGCCGTGGGCGTTGTGGATGATCGTGGAGACGGCGCCGTTCTCGAACTCGAACAGCGCTGAGTAGTAGCCGGGGATGGGACGCTCCGGCATCCACTGGCCGACGACCCCGCGCACGTTCTTGACCATGCCGCCGCCGAGCAGGCGCACGGTGTCGATCTGGTGCGGGCCCTGCCGGTAGACGAGGCCGCCGCCCTGGGCGAGGTCCAACTCCTCCGTGACGCGGGGGCGGAGCAGCCAGTCCGTGTAGGCCATGAAATTGATGGCCTTCACCGCGCCGAGTTGGCCGGACTGGATGATGCTGTACATCTTCCGGAAGGGCGGGATGAACGAGCGCGTGTGGCCTGCGATGAGCACGTTGCCGGTGCGCTTCGCGGCGTCGCACATGGCCTGCGCCTCTTCGAGGTTGAGCGCCATCGGCTTCTCGACCACGACGTGCTTGCCGTGCTCCAGGGCATAGATGGTCATGGGGGCGTGGAACCGGTTCGGGGTGGAGATCCAGACCGCCTCCACTTCCGGGTCCTCGCAGAGCTCTTCGATGCTCGCATAGGCCTTTGCCTCGTAGCGCGCCTGGAAGCGCTCCCGCGTGAGCGGGTTGATGTCGGCCCCGGCGATGAGGTCTATCTCCTCCATCTGCTCGAAGGCGGGCAGCATCTCCGTGCCGCCCAC
>JAPOOH010000015.1 GCA_026713505.1 Chloroflexota bacterium
CCTTTGCGCCCCCCCTGGCTCGCGTAAAGGCGGCTGGAGACGTAAGCGAAACCGGCGGGCAGCTTCTCCGTGCCGCCTCCCGCCTGCCCGTAGTTGGCGACGGTAACCGCCACCACCACCTCGCCGCCCTGGGCCACCGAGGCCGGGGAGAACGACCTACGCGCGCTGGGGGTGGGAGATCCAGGAGCAGCTCTCACGGTGATACGTGAAGCACCGCCAACCGTGTGGTCGTTGCGATCGAAGTCCCGCAGCGTGCCGGAGAACGTGTAGGAACCCGGCATGCTGGAGGCTGTCACGGTGTATGTGAAAGAGGTATCCCCTTGCAGGGTGAACCTGACCGTCTGGCCGCTGACGTTCACCTGGTTCGCGTCAAGGCTGCTGGACACGTAGGCGAAACCGGCGGGCAGCGTCTCCGTAACGCCCCCTGCCTGCCCGTAATTGGTGGCAGTAATCGTCGCCGTCACCGCAGCACCAGTCAGAACTGACGACGACGAGAAGGCCCTGTTCGCGCGCGGGGTGACAGATCCGGGAGCAGCTCTCACGGTGACACTTGAAGCACCGCCAACCGTGTGGTCGTTGCGATCGAAGTCCCGCAACGTGCCGGAGAACGTGTAGGAAACAGGCGTGCTGGAGGCTGTCACGGAATATGTGAAGGAGGTATCCCCTTGCAGGGTGAACCTGACCGTCTGGCCGCTGACGTTCACCTGGTTCGCATCAAGGCTGCTGGACACGTAGGCGAAACCGGCGGGCAGCGTCTCCGTGACGCCTCCCGCCTGCCCGTAGTTGGCTGCGGTAACCGTCACCGTCACTGCAGCACCAGCCACCACCGACGACGATGAGAAGGCCCTGCTCGCGCTGGGAGCGGGTCCCTGTGGCGAGGCCGTAGGAGAGGGCTCAGGCGTGGCTGTTGAGGCCGCCTCGACCGTCACGCTGGAAGCACCGCCAACCGTGTGGTCGTCGCGTGCGAAGTCCCGCAACGTGCCGGAGAACGTGTGGGAACCCGGCGTGCTGGAGGCTGTCACGGTGTACGTGAAGGAAGTGTCCCCTTGCAGGGTGAACCTGACCTGCTGGCCGTTGACGTTCACCTGGCTCGTGTCAAGACTGCTGGACACGTAGGCGAAACCGGCGGGCAGCGTCTCCGTAACGCCTCCCGCCTGCCCGTAACCCGACGCTGCTATCGTAACAACAAGCGTCCCCCCAGATGCTACTGATGTCGAATCGAATGATCGAGTGGCACTAGGGTTGGTCTGAGCAGTTACTGAACCGAAGCTGAGCAGTCCCACCAGACCCACTACCACGATCACAGTCATCAGCGTGAGGTGCTTTCTGAACAAAGCCTGCGTCTCCCTTGGTTTCATTTGTGGGTGTCCTGTCTGCCCTCAGCAGCCTCGGTGAATCCCCCTGGGGAGATCCACCTAGGTTGCTGAAAGCAAAGCCAAGTCTGTGGCATTTCTTGGACTTCGAACGAGCCTCGGGCTAGCCGAACAGGTAGCGGTTGATAACCTCGATCACTTGATCCTTAGTGACTGAGCCATCGCCAAACAGGTAGTCGTTGATGGCTGCGATCACCTCGCTCTTGTCTATCTGGCCATCGTTGTTCGTATCGAAGGGATCCGCGGGTTCGCTCGCGACGGGGCCCGTTGCCTCCATCGCACTCTTGTCTGAGTCGTGACCATCGTCGTACGTGGCCGTCGCCTGCAGGCGCTTGCCCTCGTCCGAGGCCACCGGCGTGTACGAGGCCGTCGTAGCCCCGGTGATGTCCTCGTAAGTCCCGTCGGTCTGCTCCAGCGCCCACTGCCATGCGACGGTGGCGCGGTCCACTACGTCCGGGTCCTCCAGCATCGCTGTCAGCTCGACGTCGACCACCGGGGTAGCAGACGAGAACGACACGACACCATCCTCTTCTATGTTTGTGACGATGACCCTTACGTCACGCTCCGGGGTGTTCTCGCTGTCGTTGGCCGTCACCGTCACCTCATACACGTTGTCGGTGTCGGCGTCCGCCGGGGCCTCGTAGTCGGGCGCTGTCCTGAAGGTCAGCACACCGGCGCTGCTGATGCGGAAGTCACCAGCGTCGTCTCCCGACAGCGACCACGTTGCCGAGGCCGCGTCGGGGCCCACTGCCCTGTAGGTGGCCACCGCAGTCTCACCCTCCGCTACCGTCACGCTGCTGTCTCCTGTTATCACCAGCCCGCCAGCTATGATCACCGGAGCTTCGTCTACGTCGCCGACGGTGACTCGCACCATCCGTTCGCCGGTGTCGCCGCCGACGGAGGCGCGAATGGTGACCTCGTACACGTTGTCCCCGTCCGCGCTCGCCTTCGCTTCGAAGTCGGCCTTCGACACGAAGGACAGGACAGGAGGCGAGCCGCTGAGCTGGAACTTGGACGCGTCCGGTCCCGCCAGCGAATAGCTGACAGTGCGTCCCTCCGGGTCCGCTGCCGTGTAGGTAACGTCGGTTTCTGCATCGGCGCCGTAGCCGTCAGCCTCAGCACCGAAGAGAGCGGTACTGTTCTCTGGAACACTAACTGTCTTCTCTCCGGTATTGAAGCCCGGCTTCTCGTCCACGTCCGTGATCGCGATGTTCACGGTCGCCGGCGTGCCGGCGGCCTCACCGGTTGAGTCGACGGCCGTAACAGTGACGGTGCATGAGTTCAGACTTGCGCAGTTATCAGCTGCACCATCAGTCGACTCGTAGTTCAGTTCCACTGCGGTGGTTATCTGGCCGGTTTCCGCGTCAATCTCGAACTTGGGGGCCGCGGTCGTGGCGTCGCCACTATCGGCCAACGCGTATCTGATGGTGCCGTGGCTGTCCGTGGCCGTCACCGGGGCACCGACGTTCCTGTCTTTGGCCCCCTCGCTGATGGTCCTGGAGACCGTGGCCGGGTCGAACTTGAGTTTGCTGTCCCCAGCCCGGACTTGAAGCACAGGGTAGTCGGTGGTCTCCTCCACCCTCTCCCGGCGTGTGTTGCCATCAACCTGGTAGCTCACCACCACGCGGATGTTCTGGCCCACATCGGCGTCTAGGAGAGTGTAGGTGTTGTCCTCCGCGTCCGTTCCGGTGATTTCGGTCCTCCCCCTGTACCACTGCCAAGTGACGCCGGTTACTTCACCGGCTATGTCGGCCGTAAAGGTCTGAGTTTCTTGTGTTATGTCGCCATCGGACGCGGTAGCCGTCAGGGTTGCGCCGACCAGGTACTGCGGCGTCCCACCTGAAGTGCTGGTGACCAAGTCCACCTTGCCTGGCTCGTCCACCTTGGTGACCATGACGGTGACCGGGTGGTAGCCGGCTTCGCCGGTGTCGGGGCACGCCCCGCCATCCAGAGCCACGTCGCAGGCTACAACCACCACCTTGTAGGTGTTAGCGGAGGCATTGGTAGCTGCCGGATTCTCGAAGTCGGGCGGGTCCATGAACGTGAGCATCCCGTCCTCGTCGATTTCGAAGGAGGCAGCGTCGGCGTTGTCGGTAGCCTCCAGATCGCCATCACCGTCGGGGTCGCCAGCGCCCTCCACAATGTCCCAGGCGACGGGCGTCGCGCCCTCGGGGTCTTCGGCCGTGAAGGTCGCCACCGGGTCCTTGCCGTTCTCGGCGTACTCGATCGTATCGCTCTGTGCCTGGAGAACCCCACCCGGCAGCAGCAGCGAGAGCCCGAGGGCCGCAACCGCGAGCAGCGCGAGCAAGGGAAGGACTGAGCTTCGCTTGAGGAGAGACGCCGAAGCGGCCCCGCCGTGAAGAAAGTTGGAGCCAAGGGAACTGCGGTGAGAACCGCGTCCTGGCGCTGCCAGGTGCCCTGATTCAGGGCTTGTGAATAGCCATGCCCGAACTGAGGCAAACGAACGCAGTACCTGTATCATGTGGATCCCTCTCCTCGGTTAGTCTTCAACTGGCAGTAACAACCGTCTAGTGCATTCCTGCTCAGCCCTGCGGTTGAGTTGCTCAGGTTGCCTGCCCGTGAGGCGAAGCGCGATACGTTCATCCGCCTGTTCTCCCGAAGCTGCTTGTGGCAACTCACCACTATCATTCCCCTGCCTGTGCAAGAGTGGGTGCGATGTTAAGTGCGGATAGACCTCCTGTCAACTCCCTCGACTCACGATTTGCAGCATTTCCGGCTCAACTACCCAGCGGCTGCAATTCCGCTTCGAAGCGTCCGAACGTTCCTGATCTCTCCGGGCGCCAGTCCCCGAGGCCCACCCTGCGGCCTGCGATGCCAAGCCATGCTTCGAGCTGATCCTGATCAACCAAGCCATCATCGCAGTCCAAGGTCACCGTGCAGCCGCGTCTCCGATCTCGCCTTCCTGATCCGGGCTCTACCGGTTGGGAACGGCCACACGCCCGTGGACGACGACACCGACCGTGAACTGCGCCCGCCTCCCCGGTTCCTCGACGGTTTCCCCCAAGACCTCCCGGTCATACTCGAAGGAGTCCACCCGCTCGACGATCAGACCCTCTCGGACCAGAGAGTTCTGTTTCGTTTTGCGCGCGCGCTACTTTAGAGGCAGAACTTGACTGAGAGGCAGGACTTGACTGCGCTTGCCGGAATCTTAGGCGTGCCAACCTCGTTGAGTCAGAGTGAGGTCTGGCATTCGAGTACTCTCATCCGCTCTTCGTCCGAGAATGTCCGGTTGGAGGTCCTATTGCGGGCGAGCTCGGCCTTCTCGATTGATTGGCGAGCGGTTGTCCAGCCCAATTGCTCTGACAAGCGGGCTGATGCCCGTGAGCGTGACTCGGTATCGCATCCCTTACGACCTCATCGCTTGCGCGGTAGACAAGAGGCTCGAACGCTCACACCGGAATGTCGACCGATGCTCCAGCATTCGCTTGCGCCTTCCACCACGTGCCCAACCAGGCCGCCCGGGAACATCCACCTCGCGTGTTGCCATGGGCTGAGCGGGCGGAAGAGCGATGCAGGGCGAAGGTGGCAACAACGCAGGAGTCCCGCTCGATCGCCCAACCCTACCCTCTGCCGTGCCACAAGTGCGCCGCACCAGGCGCGAGGAGCGTTGACTCGGGGTAGGCGGGTAAGCATCGACGTCTGGACGCGCCGGGACGCCGCCCGAGAAGGTCACGGCCGCACGACGCGCCCCACGAGCATCCGGCACGTGAATAGCCCTGCCGCATCGGACCTTCCGTCCAATGGTTCGAATACGAAAGCGACCGCAGCGACAAGGAGGAGCCGCCGGGCTATCCTAGGGGCTGCGGGTGGTGGGGTGCTGGTCCAGGGGAGCTGGGGGCCGGCATCCCACCACACGTGGCGGACGAGAGACGGGTGTCCAGGCGCTCACGAATCGGGAAGCGTGTGATGCGGGATCCCGCGGGACGCAGGATCTTCGGACGGAACGGCCCACGGGAGTGACGAAGCCAGCCTGCGGCGTACACAGCGGACCGGCGTGGTGAACTACTCCTGCGACCCCGAGACGCCACGGCTCGTCCCGGGAAGGCGGGCGTGGACTGTCCGGGAGGAACCCGACGACTATGCTGGACGGTCCGAACGCTGAAGTCCTCTTGGGGAGCGTCGCGCTCGCACTGGTCGCCGCCATGTGGGCCTACTGGTGGGCGCAACGCCGCGTGGGGCATCTGCGGGCAGCTGGGGTCGCGCTCGGGTTCGAACTGCTGGTGGGCTCTCTGGTCTTCATCCAGTTCACCTGGGTTCCGTTGCTGCTGGTCGGTGGCGTGTTGCCTGCGGTGCTGGCCTCTATCGGGCTGGGACTGGTAGCGGTCCGGTGGTACCTTGGGGACTAGCATGTTCAGCTTCGCGTGCTCGGCAGTCCTGGTCCTGGTCGGAGTGGCCGTGGCGACCTGGCTCCTTTGGCTGGTCACGGAGTGGCTGGCCCGGCGGCGCTGCGACTAGGCCAGAGCCGCGACCACGGCCGGTGTCCGTATCTGCAAGGCCGACCACCCGGTTGGCTCCGTGCGCTCCGGGCTGGACGGGACGCGTATCGAGCCCGCGACGGATCGGATCCACACTCCGGCTCCTCCGATGCCGCAGCCGCCTGGGATGACCTCGGCGAGCGCTGCATGGACTCCGGCAATGCCGAAGCCAGACATTCGGTAGCCGTTCGACCTCGCGCCTGCGGGCGTTGGAGGCGATTCGCCTGCATCCAGGACTTGTATGGATGGGAGATCACTCCCCCTATGCACACCCTGCTGCGATCACTGCCCGGAAGACGACGCGATCGCCTATCCGGACCCTGAGGGCGTGTTGCTGACCTGGCCGGGGTAGTTGCGTATCCGTCCCGGGGTTCCGTTGAGAGCACCTACGGCGACATCATCGCGTCGGGGTGTGCTCGACCCTGCGCCTCCCCTCGGAGGGCGGTTAGACCGCGCCGGCATCCCCCGGTTCCTAGGTGGCTGAGAGGCGTACTCTTTCAACGAAGGCGGCCCGGCCCAGTGGCTCGTCCAGCGTCGCGAGCTCTGCACCCTCTCTCTTGGCTAACTCCAGATACAGGGAGTCGTACAACGAGAGTCCGTGTGCTCTCGCCAGGTCGAACGCGGACTGAAGGTCGGGTTCATCATCGGTGGTGATGGGCAGGCCCTTCAAGGCATCCAGGCGCTCCCTTGCCTCTTCCGCCGAAAGGCGGCCACGCCGCTCAGCGGTGAGCAAGGCGTTACGCGTCTCCAGGTGCCAGAGCTGCGGTACGAGCGCCCCTTCCTCAATCAGTCGCTCCAGCACCCAATCTGCGCGCGGCTCGTCCTCATCGTCGAAGAGCCACGCAACCACGACCGAGGCGTCGACAACCAGTCCGCTCATAGACGGTGACCCTCGTGGCGTGCAGCGAGTATCTCATCGGTGGAGAGAGCGACGCGTCTCCAGCCTGTGCGACGCTGCAGGAAGCGCTCCACCGCCCTCTCCCGACTGGCTCGGTCCTGAGCGTCTGCTGGAACCAGGTGCGCAACCGTCCTACCGTGCCGGGTTATGGCAACTGTCTCCCCATGCTCGACCGCCCGAAGGAGTTCGGCCAGGCGCGTCTTTGCTTCTGTAGCCCGGATCTCTCGCATATCGGATCCAACCTGTTGTTTTGACCATACCAGTCTAGCCAAGTTCTTGCATGGGTCAACAGGGCAACCACATCGCCCACTGCTTCCGCAGGATCCCAGCCTGTGCTCATCGCCGCGCTGGTCTACCCGGGGTCGGGGACGGTCCCATCGGGGATTCCCGTGCTGCCTTCCGTGTGCCTGCTTCATTGACCTCGATGGGACTGCCGGATGAATGGGTCTCGGACGGGACACGAGCTGGAGACGCGTACTCGGCTCCGAGAGCGGGAGCCTCGTCTGGGTTGACGTGCAACCACCACGCTCCGCATCGCACTCCACGGAGCGGGCTGGCATCGCCCCGGGACTCAGGACACGCGCCGCGAGTTCGAGCGCATCCGGGACTCGGGGCGGCCGTCTTGGAGACCGTCGCGGCCGCGCGCGGCGTCAGGGACGTCCATCGCCTGCATTCCGGTCGCTCCAGCTGCTTCTCCCCTACGGCACCAGCGTCCCCGGCTCCGCCGACCACACCCAGTAGCCCTTGCCGTTCAGGACCTCCTGTGTCACCACCCTCGCCCCGTCGCCTTCGCCCACGAGGCGGAACCCTGGGTCGTCCGCGCTCGCGCCGCCGGGAGCCGCCCGGTCGGCCCCGGGCACGCTGCGCACCCACAGTCTGTAGGTCGTGTCGTAGGTGTAGGCGACGCGCCACGGGATACTGCCGAAGTAGTTGTCGGCCTCGCCGCCGCCGCCGTCCAGGCCTGGAGGCGTGCCCGCCGGGTTCTGGAACAGGTCCAACACGCCCAGCAGGTTCCAGCCGTGCCGCACCGGCACGGTCGGCGGCGTCTCCGTTGGGTTGGGGGCCGGGATCACCGGCTCCAGCGTCACGAATGTCTCGGCGAACAGCCAGTAACCGAAGCCCGCCTCGAACTGGGTCAGGTTGCCGCCCCATTCGCCCTCCTGGTTCACCACCGCGGTCAGCCAGTCGCCGTCCCGGTACGCCAGAAGCGGAGAGACGCGCGCACCGGACGGCACCACGCCGCCCAGGGACGGGTCCACCGGTGTGCCGGGGAAGGAGATGAGGTTCCAGCCGGGCAGCACGTTCAGTTCGTACGGCGGACGCTCGATCACCGAGAAGGTGAACTCCCCGTCGTACGCGTTGCCCGCGTCGTCGACCGCCGTGTACTCGACCTCGTGGTCTCCCAGCTCGAGGCCGCGCGCCACGAGGGTGAACTGCCCGGCGCTCACCCTGCTCAACCGGGCGCTCGCGTCCGCGCCGTCCAGCGTGATCGCCGTGATGCGCACCCTGTCATGCGAGTCGGAGAACAGCGCGCCAGGATTGTCGGTGCCTTCCCCGCAGCCGCCCCTCGGGAGACACACCGCGTACTCGTTCGCCTCAGCCGGGAAGCCGATCCTGATGAACGGGTTGGGGCTCTCCGTCTCGTCGTCCCTCATCCGGCTGCTCGGGGCGAGGGCGTGTTCCGGATCGATGCCCCCGTTGAACTCCCGGTCTATCTCCAGCAGTACGCTCGCCTCACCGACGTTGCCCTCGCCGTCGAACCCGAACACCAACAGCCCGAACAATTCGTCCAGCCCGTCCAGGTTGGAGACCTCGTAGGTCCGGCGCCAGTGCTGCGCGTCCTCCTGGGCCGGGAGCGTCCCGCCGCCTTCCCACGCCGCCCGCACGGCGCCGATCCCGGCGAGATAGACCTCAGGACGCCGCCGCAGGTCCTCGTCGGCCCGCACGTCAACCACGAATCCGCCCCGGGTGTTGGCGACCGGACGCCCAGTCCCCCTCGCTTCTGCGGAAGCAGGAATCTCGCTGGGGTTGATGGCAGTCACGGTCATGGCGAGGTGCGGGGCGATGCCGTCGCGCGTCCGGACGTTCTCGGAGTCGTTGGCGTTGCCCGCGAGGTCCTGGACGCCGCCGCCGAAGAGCAGCACCTCTGGCGTCTCGCTGGCCCCCAGATCGCGCGCCAGCTCGACGTAGATGCGCGAACGCACGTCCGGGATGAGGTCGCCGGATATGTCGATCGGCCGCTCCCCTTCCGCGGGCTCACTCCCGCCGGCCCGACCCAACACGGTCCGGTCCGGCGGCGGCCCCCCGGCCGGATGCAGGACGCCGACCACCTCGTGACCGGCCACGCGGATGAGCTCCGGTTTGATGTCCTCGCCCAGCGCCTCTCCGAAGTCCACCATGACCCAGGAGCGGTCCGCCGTCTCCCTGCCGCCCTGCATGGCTTCCGGGGCGTACGAGATGCCCGTCCACGCCTGGGTGGGCTC
>JAPOOH010000574.1 GCA_026713505.1 Chloroflexota bacterium
CAAGGGCCGAGTAGATTGTCGCCTCGACATCCTCGGGCCTGATGTCACGCTCTCTCGACCAGCCGGTTTCCGTGGTGAAGGAACCAGCGCCTGGGCCGCCGGTGTCGTTCGTCGCCCCAATCACCGTGCCCCCCTGGATACCGCCACCGGCGAACACGTAGAACATTTGAAGGTAGTGATCCCTGCCTGATTGCGCGGCGGAGAGCGATCCCGGCGTCCGTCCAAATTCCCCACAGACCACGACCAGGGTTTCGGAGAGCTTGCCGGACGTCTCGAGATCTTCAATCAGGGCAGCGAACGCGGGGTCGAACTCCGCCGATTGAGCATAGATCGTCGACTGCGGGTCCAGGTCCTGTGTTCCGTATATGTCTACGTGATGGTCCCACCCGCTGTGGTCGATTTGGATGAAGCGAGTGCCTTGGTCCTGCTCAATGATCTTCCGTGCGACGAGCACGGAGTCACCAAAGGCGGTGCTTCCGTATCGGGTGCTCTCCTCCTCCGTGAAGGTGAAGGCGGACTCGACCGCGGAGTTGAACATCATGGAACGAGCGTTCTCGTACATCTCGCCCATGGCGCCCACCTTCGTGCCGAATGGCTGATTGTCACCTCGAAAGCCCGCCTCCAACTGTTCAAGGAGCCCCCATCGCCTCGTGAATGTTTCCTGTCCGGAAGGGTGATCCGCAGATCCGAGGCCGTCTGCGGACGCGTACGTCCGGAACGGGGCATAGGCCACCGGAAAGTAGCCTGCTCCAGCGACGTTTTGCGGATGCAAAGCAATGAACGAGGGGAAGACTTGGTTTGCCAGTCGACTCGGCTCCTTCTCCAGTGCAACAACACTGCCGATATGGGGGGCGATCCGTCCCGTAGCTGAGGTCGGATTGCGCCCGACTTGCATCCAGGACTGCGCCAGTGGATGTGCGCGCGCCCACGCGAGCCCTGACCGGACGATTGCGATCTTGTCTAGGACCCGGGTTGTGTTCTCCAAGATACCCGTTGGTATGGTGATGTCGCCAAACGTCTCGGGGCTCAAATCTGACGGCGTCACGCCGTCGATGTGCTTGAAGTCGAAGGTGTCGACATGGCTGGGTGCTCCGCGAAGAAACAGGAAAATCACGCTCTTCGCCGTGTCCTTCGGGGCGACCGAGCCTGCCGACTCGGTGTCGGCGGCAACTGCGTGGTCCAGCAGGCAGTAGCCGCCAAGGCCCGTCAGCGCATCGCGGAAAAAGCATCGTCTCGTGAGATGCGGCCTCTCGAAGAATGCTTGGTGCACGAGCTGCCGCTTTCGAACGCTCCTGTCAAATCTCTCTCGTTCCGTCATGCCTGTTTCGGGTCCCGCAGTCGGTCAGTAGTTGTAATAGAACTCGGTCTTGTTGAACAGCGCCCACAGCAGATCCCTGGCCAGCGCGGTCCGTTCGTCCCCTGAGGTCAGGTGGCCGACTGCCAGCGTGGTTTCTGCCTCCGTCGGATAGCGGCTCAGCACGGTGAGATAGAGATTGGTGACCAACTCCGAGTCCGACATCTCCACGCTGGCCTCAAGCGTTGAGGAATTGACCGGGTTTGTCCGGGACATCACGAACGGGTTGTTCATGAGGTTCAATGCCTGCAGGGGGCTCGGGTCATCACTGCGCAGTGTCACGATGCGATCGCCTCGGAGGAAGGCACCCAGCAGGGAGCGAATGTTCCGCAGCCTGTTCGAATTTCCCGGGGGCATCTCGTTGACGTCGGGAAACTGCATGGCCAGGGACAGGCCGGTCAAGCTGCGTGATACGTCATAGTTCGTCGACGCG
>JAPOOH010000573.1 GCA_026713505.1 Chloroflexota bacterium
CCCATTGGAAATTATCTATATCTAACACTTCATGGTCTGCAGGTGTTGATTCTAACCCTACCAGTTCAGCGTTTCCATATAAGACAATAGCGTTTAGTCCATTTTCCGATACAACCATTGGTGATGCTGATCCACCATGTATACCTACATTTCTATCTTCATATCCGGTAGGTTCTTTTGATTGCCATACCGGACCTACCGTTTCCACTGATCCACTCGAAATACGCCCTAAATTACCTAATAAATCAAACCATTTTTGTCTATCACCGAACGGCGGGTAGGTATAAGCGTAATGGCTACCTTCAATGTAATATGCAGTATCATCGTATTCTTGGATTGATCTGGCTGCAGATAGATAATTTTCATATACTTTGTAAGATGTTAGTCCACCCCCTGCAAGTGGCACTGAAAATAATTCACCTCTCGACTGTTGTGTTTCATCAACTTCGTTATCAAGTGAACCATTTCTTTTTTGTATTTGCGTTACTCCATATACATTATTGCCTATTATTTTTAGATCAGATATGCCAATAAATGAGCCATCAAGATCATTTATTGTTTTGGTTTCTTCATATAAAGTCGTTGTGCCGGGAATGTCTGTCTGAGTGTCTTGCACATCATAATCCCAACTAACACTTACATCTTCTTCGGGAGATTCAATACTGGTGGCACGGGCAGATCCTGAAGGAACAGTTATAGTGGCCGTTCCTTTATCTGACATCAATACTTGCATGGTGTAAAGCAAAGGATCTTCTGGGTCTGGAATTAATCCAGTAGCCGCTGTAGCACCGTCTATTTGAATATTGTCTATTGTGAACCCGGTTACAGGTAATGACCACCTAAACCTCACAGTATAAAGAGCAAATTTCCATAAACCAAAAGGTTTTGATATAGTAAGTTCGGCAGGGTTATCCGTCACCGATTCTGTCAAGGTATCATATGGGATAATTATAGACCTTACTTGTGCCGGACCTGTTTTCGTATCGTCTATTTTTGCTTGGGCAATGTTAGGTGCTAAACTGATTACCGCTTCCCCAATTGATTTTTCAGGGAATACAACATCGAAAGAATATAGATCATCAAGACCTGTAAGATTGCGTATAGACCCTTCCAGATTGTTTTCATCTCTCCATGCTTGTGCGATTTCATTTTCTAAAAAGTTTATTACATCGATGTTCCATTGTGCTGTTACATTAGTGCTTTCGCCTCTTTCTGTGGCAGTCCTTAGCCTTGACAGTGTGACATCAGGTCTTCTTGTATCATACTCAACAGTTAATGAACGGGTCGTAGGTGGCCCTGTAGCGCCATCTTCTCTGGATTTAGTTGATCCTGCATTTATTATGTATAGAAAATGGCCATGTGAGTTTTGTGGAATATGCACGACTTGGTCGTATGTATCACTAGGACCAGCCGGAGTAGGCATATCCCAAGTCCCTTCTTGAAAGAAACTGTCAGAGAAAATAATTGAATTACCAGGGAAAAACTGAACAGGTTTTGTCCAAACTGTGCGTATGGTAACCTTGTCGGCAGTTACAACACCTGATGTTTGGCTTGTTATTGTAACATCAGGCGAAACTCCTGAAGTTGGAGTGCTTCCACTGAACACACTTATTATTAGATCTTCGACATTTTCAATCGGCATAATAAGACCTTAGATTGTTTTCTTAAAAATCTTCCTTGTAGATGTTTCTCTATTTTGCCACACTGCAGCACCTACTAACTCATTGCCTTCTATATCAAAATCTACGCCTAAATGGTTCCACTTACCGTCTTTGCGTATCTGAACAAACGGATTGGCATTTCCAAGTGAAGCCGACCTTGCGATTCCACAAGAACTTGAATTAGCATATCTATAATACAACCTATCCTTTTCGTAAATAAACCCGTGCCGTGTATCCGGTTTTATGCCTAAATTTTCTTGCCTTTGGGTATTAGATCCTAAGAAATAATACATACCAACGACAGGCCTATAAGTATGACTACTGCCAATATATGTTTCCCGTGGCCCGTCGCGAATAACCCTTTCTAT
The DNA here is from genome assembly GCA_026713505.1 of Chloroflexota bacterium. GTDB lineage: Bacteria > Chloroflexota > Dehalococcoidia > Lucifugimonadales > Australimonadaceae > Bin16. Next base: position 2,030 of record JAPOOH010000573.1, read on the forward strand.
GAAAGTAACAGGATTAGATCTTGTCGGATCATATATTCCGTCGCCTGCAGTATAAGATTCAGTTCTACCTGATGTTCCTAAAATATAGAATGTATCATGATCTGCTACTGCAAGTCCCCACCACTCAGCAAAGGTTTCTCTGAAAAAAAGCACACTCCATATATCTGTTGTCGTGTCATATTGTAACAGTCTAGGTCGTGATTCAGGAACGTTACATGAATATAGAAAATAAAACTTATCGTCCAAATAAATATAATCTGTTACATATCCTGACCAGAATGTGTATTGTGATTGTGCATCATTTTTGGCTTCAATATCATAACCAACCCGTCCGTTAGTTGAAAAAATATCATTAGCAAGTTGTAAGTCATCTACCGATATAGACGATAAATTAATGCCATACTTATTTAATATTTGATTGAGTAAAAATGTAGTTCTTTTATTTCTGTAAGATGTTTTGAATTGAACTGCAGGATCTTGAGGGAGCGGTCCTCCTTCACTTTGAATGGTATCACCGGATATTTGCACATTGAATGGCGACAAATCTCCTTCAGATAATAATGAATC
>JAPOOH010000016.1 GCA_026713505.1 Chloroflexota bacterium
AAGCCGCCGCCGTTCCACCCGGGCAGACGACGTTCCTCTCCGAATTGCGGGCGACGGCGAGCGGAGGCGCCGAGGCGCTTGTCGTCCTCACGTTCGAGGCGGAGGCAGCGGTGGTCATCCGCGAGGCTGTGGAGAGCGACCTGTATGAGCGGTTCATCCTGGGTGGCGCATTGAAGAGTCCGACCCTGGGCGCTGCCGTCCGCGGAGCGCTCACGGGCGCATACGGCACCGCGGGTGCGGCTGGGCCGGAGAATGCGGCCCTGGCCGAGTGGGATGCCTCCTTCGTTGCGGAGTATGGCAAGTCTCCCGAGTATGCCTACGTGCGGGAGACGTACGATGCCACGATCGCGCTCGCGCTGGCGGCGCAGGCCGCGGGAAGCGTCGACGGAGCCGCCATCCGCGACCGGCTGCGCAGCATCGGCGGCGGGCCGGGCACAGTGATAACGCCGACGGCAGCGGGAGTGGCGGAAGCGCTGCGTATCCTTGGTGAAGGCGGAGCGGTGGACTACGAGGGAGCCGCCACGACGATGGACTGGGACGCCAACGGCGACCTGCGGCGCGGCCATATCGGCGTCTGGCGGTTCACGGACGACGGTCGGATCGAGGACCTCTACAGCGTGCGTTTCGACTACTAGCACGCGGCCCATAGGAGATTAGGATGGATATCGGGTTCGTGGGGATCGGCATGATGGGTAAGCCGATGGCGGTGAACCTGCTGAAGGCGGGGCACAACGTCACGGTCGTGAACCGCAGCCAGGCCAAAGTGCGCGAACTCGCGGAGATGGGCGCCTCACCTGGAACGTCGCCCGCCGACGCCGCTCGCGGTGCGGAGGTTGTGGGGCTCTGCCTCGTCGGCGACGCGGTCGTGGAGTCGGTGCTGTGCGGCGAGAACGGCGTGTTGGCGGGCGCCGAGCCGGGGACGATCGTGCTCGACCATTCGACCGTCCACCCGGAATTTGCCCGGCGCATGGAGCAGGAATGCGCGACACGGGGCGTGACGTATCTCGACGCGCCGGTGTCGGGGACGGGCGACGTGGCCTGGGGTGGCAGACTGACGGTGATGGTGGGCGGCGACGACGCGGCGTTCGAGCGCACCGGTCCCGCGTTGGATGCGGTGTCGGCGAACGCCCGGCACATGGGGCCAGTCGGCAGCGGCAACATGGCCAAGCTGGTCAACAACATGGTGAAGGACATCAACCAGCTCGGCGTCCTGGAGACGTTCGTGCTCGGCGCGAAACAGGGGCTGGACTGCGGCCTGCTCTTCCACGTCCTGCGCAATGGCGAGTCCGCGAGTCGCCAGCTGGAACGCATCCTGCCGAAGATCCTGGACCGTTCGTTCGAGCAGACGTCCTACGTCTCCACCAACATCAAGGACCAGGACCTCATGGAGTGGATGATCGACCAGGCGGGGCTGGTGCTGCCTCTCCGCAACGCGGCGCGCGACTCGTGGCTGTACGCCGCCGAGCAGGGACTGGCGAGTGCGGACCCGCCGGAGGCGATCAAGGCGCTGGAGCCCATCGCTGGTGTCGAGGTCGCGGGAGAACTGCTGCCCCGCGACGCTGGCGTGCCGTCACCGGGCGGCGCGTATCAGGCGATCGACAGCATCACGGCCGCGATGTACGGGGTCGGCGTGTTCGAGGCGTTCGCGCTGACCACGAAGCTCGGGATGGACGCCCGCGCGATGTTCGAGGTGATGCGGACGGCGTCCGGCGCCTCGGCGCGGCTGGAGCGCACCGGAGCGGTCATCCTCGACGGCGCACGTGACGGGTCGGGGCCTACGGTCGACGACTGCGTCGCGAGCTACGGGCCGTTGCTGGAGGAGTGGCAGCGGGGTGGCCTTCGCATGCCGTTGCACGAGGCGTCGGCCTCGTTGTGGCGGAGGGCGGCGGAGCAGGGGCTGGGTAGCGAGCCCGCGTCGGCTGCGTATGCGCTCTACGAATAGTTGCCGGTAGACTGCGCTCCATGGAGTATGTCGAGGTAGATGTCGAGGCGGGCGCCAACTGCGACCTCTCCGTGACGCGCATGTTCGAGGCGCTCGAGCCATCGTATGAGGTGACGTGGGTCGAGTCCGCGTTTCGCCCGGATGGCTGGGAGGGCCCCTGCGACGTCATCGGGTGGTCGAGCGGTGAGCCGGTCCCCGCGATGGCGGCGAAGGTGTCGGACTCCGGCGACGGCGTCGTTGTGCTGGTGTACGGCGGTGACGAAGGGCTGCGCCTCCGCCCATCCGGTTCGTCGGCGGAGTGGTCGCTCGACGACGCGGAGCAGTGGGGCGAGCCGTGCCTGCTGCTGGGCCTGGCGCTGGAGGTCAGGTAGCGCCCACCGTCCCAGCGCTGGGGCGGCAGGGAGCATACTGTACAATGCTCGTGCGCGTGGTTCGTACGGCCTCTCAGCCTGCGGCACGGCATCGAGGCGCAGCATGGCACTCCAGACGGCAAACGCAGACGCCGGACAGGGCGGCGCCCAGTTGCGCTATCGTCGGATCGTGGTCAAGGCGGGCACCAACGTCCTCACCCGCAAGACCGCGCACCTGGACCGCTCCGTCATGGAGTCCCTCGTCAACCAGGTCGCAGACGTCATGGAGATGGGCGCGCAGGTCGTCCTCGTCACCTCCGGCGCCATTGCGGCCGGACACGAAACGGCCCCGGGCGTCGTGCAGGGCAAGAGCGTCGCGGCCAGCCAGATGCTCGCCGCAATCGGCCAGAGCCGCCTCATGCACGCCTACCAGGAGCTCTTCTCCCGGCGCGGCATCGTCGTCGCCCAGACGCTGCTCATCGCGCGCGACGTGGACGACCGCGTCGGCTACCTGAACGTCCGCAACACGCTCAACGGTCTGATGGAACGCGGCATCGTCCCCATCGTCAACGAGAACGACGTCGTGGACACGAAAGAGATCAACGGCCAGCGCTTCGGCGACAACGACACCCTCTCGGCCATCGTTGCCACCGTCGTCGACGCCGACCTCCTCCTCATGCTGACGGACACCGGCGGGCTGTTCACCGCAGACCCGAACCGCGATCCGTCCGCCGACCTGATCCCCGTGGTGGAGCGGATAGACGATTCTGTCATGGGGCTGGCCGAGGTGCACACGAGCACCGCGACGCGCGGAGGCATGGCATCGAAGCTCCAGGCTGCGCAGCACGCCACCTCCATCGGCGTGGCAGTGATATTCGGGCTCGGCGGGGACCCGGCCGTGGTGCGAGAGGCGGCCTGCGGCGAGTTGAGCAACGGCACCTTCTTCCCCGCGAGAGCATCCGTGGTGGAGAGCAGGAAACGCTGGCTGCTGAGCGGCATGACCAAGAAGGACGCTGGGCTAGTGGTGGACGACGGCGCGGAGCGTGCGCTGTGTGAGATGTCTCGCAGCCTGCTTCCGGCCGGTATCCGCGAGGTCAGGGGAAGGTTCGTTCGGGGCGACGTGGTGGAGGTCCGGTCGGAGAGCGGCTCCCGCCTCGCCTATGGCATAGCCAACTACGACTCCTCGGAAATGCGGAAGATCGCCGGGGAACACTCCGAGCGCATCATGGAACTGCTCGGGCACCACAACGGCGACGAAGCCGTGCACCGCAACAACATGGTGGTCGTCTGAGCACGAGGGGAGACAGGCATGGCAACCGGGACCGCAACCTCTGAACTCATCGCGAAGGCGCAGGCTGCACGTGAGGCGTCCAAGCGCGTGCGGATGCTCTCCTCTGACCAGAAGAACAGGGCGCTTCGCGCCATCGCCGACGCCCTGGAATCCGGCTGCGCCGCCATCCTGGAGGCGAACGCGCGCGACCTCGAGGCCGGGCGCGAGGCCGGGCTGAGCGAAGCCCTGATGGGACGGCTGCTGCTGAACGAGCAGCGCGTGAGCGGCATGGCGAACGATGTCCGCGCCGTCGCGCTCCTGCCCGACCCGGTCGGCGAGTGTTTCGACTCGCGAACGCTGCCGAACGGCATACGCATCGAGCGGCGCAGGGTGCCGCTGGGCGTCATCGGCTGCGTGTACGAGGCCCGTCCAAATGTGACGACCGACATCGTCTCGCTCTGCCTCAAGTCCGGCAACGCGGTCGTGCTGCGGGGCGGCAAGGAGGCCGTCCACACCAACACGGCGGTTGCCGCCCTGGTGAAGAGCGCGCTGGAGTCCGCGGACGCGGCGCCGGATGCCGTCCAGTTCGTCACCGATACGGACCGGGCCATCGTCGACCAGATGATCCGGCTCAACGACTACCTGGACCTCTTCATCCCCCGCGGAGGTGAGGCGCTCATCAGGTACGTGCGTGACAACGCTACCGTCCCCGCCATCACCGGCGGTGTCGGCGTTGTGCACGTCTACGTGGACGCCGGGGCAGACATCGAGAAGGCGTCCGGGATCATCTACAACGCCAAGACGCAGCGGCCGGACGTCTGCAACGCGCTGGACACGCTGCTGGTGCATGCCGCCGCTGCCCCGGCCTTGCTGCCGGAAACGGCGTCCCGCCTGGCAGAGGCCGGCGTCGAGTTGCGCTGCGACCAGCGAGCGCTGTCACTCATCGGGCCCGTGGAGGAGTCGCAGGTGCGCGCCGCAGGTCCGGACGACTTCGGCCAGGAATTCCTCTCGCTCACCATGTCGGTCAAGGTGGTCGACTCGATGGACGACGCACTCGAGCACATCGAGGAGTTCGGTTCCGGGCATACGGAGGCCATCGTTACAGAGGACTACACGGCCGCGACACGCTTCACCGACGAAGTGGAGGCGTCGGTCGTCCTCGTGAACGCCAGCACCCGCTTCAACGACGGCGCCCAGCTCGGCCTGGGAGCGGAGGTTGCTATCAGCACGAACAAACTGCACGCACGCGGGCCGATGGGCCTGCGCGAACTTACCAGCTACAAGTGGATCGCACTGGGCAACGGACAGGTGCGCCCCTGAACGGCGCGACCGGTCGGCATTCCGAGCCACAGCACCGAAGGAGAGTCTGATGATTCGTTTCGAACGCGAGTGCCGTACGCCGTTCTCGGAGGTGTACACGCTCTACGAGGACGACCAGCCCCAGCCCCAGGGGCGCTTCGACGTGCACTTCTACGGACGCATCATCCACGCCACGCTCTGCGTCTCCGAGCGTTATACCACCGACGAGATACAGGACCTCATCGCCGATCTGGACGACGAGCTGCTGGACGCCATCGGCCTGGAGCGAGAGGACTTCGTCGTGCACGTCCACCAGGGACGGGAGGTCGGCGTTTTCTCCGGCAGCGCCTACGAAGAGGGCGAGGAGCCCGGCTCCGAGAACTAGGAGCGGGCGACCGGCGGGAGACTCCTCTTGATTGTTGACTTCCACACGCACCTGCTCCCCGCCTCCTTCCATGAGAGGCGCGCCGACATCGCCGCGCGCGACGCCACGTTCGGAGCCCTGTTCGGTGGAGGCGGCCCCATGACCACCGCCGACGGCCTCGTTGCCGCGATGGACGAGACCGGAGTCGACCTCTCTGTCGTGCTCGGCTACGGCTGGTGCGACCCCGAGGTCGCGCGCGAGGCGAACGACTGCCTGCTGGACGCTGCCGCGCGCTATCCGGGGCGAATCGTCGCATTCTGCTCCGTTCACCCCGGCTGGGGCGACGATGCCCTGCGGGAGGTGGAGCGCTGCGCGGACGCGGGCGCGGTCGGCATCGGCGAACTGCACCCGACGTCGCAGAAGATAGACCTCGCGAAGGACGAGTCCGTCGGGCCGCTGGCTCAGCTCGCGGTGGAGCGCGGACTGCTCATCAACGTGCACGGCTCGGAGCCGGTCGGCCATATCTACCCCGGGAAGGGCTCGACGACCCCGGAGCGGCTGATCGCGATCGTGGAGCGGTTCCCGGACGTGCGCTGGGTGTTCGCGCACTGGGGCGGCGGGCTGCCGTTCTATGCGCTCATGCCGGAGGTGCGGGCCGCGCTCGCCAACACCTGGTTCGACAGCGCGGCCTCTCCATTCCTGTACGAAGGGCGCGTCTTCGACGTCGCCTCGCGGGCCGTGGGGGCTGAGCACATCCTGTTCGGCTCGGACTACCCCCTGCTGCCGGCATCGCGCGTGGCGGACCAGGCCCGTGGCTCGCTCGACGACGCAACGGCACAGGCAGTCCTCGGCGGCAACGCCGCGCGCCTGCTGGGCCTGGCCGATGGCTGACTCCCCGACCCTGCCGGACTACCTGCGCCCGGGACTGCACCTCGTCTTCGTCGGCATCAACCCCGGTGCGTACTCGGCATCCGTCGGCAAGTATTTCGCGACCCCGCAGAACCGCTTCTGGAGCGCGCTCAACCGCTCCGGGCTCACCGGTGAGCAGGAGTGCGGCCCCGGCGACGAGGCATGGCTGTTCGAGCATCGCGCCATTGGGTTCACGGACGTCGTCAAGCGCGCGAGCAACAGCGCATCGAGCCTTCGCGCTGCGGACTTCCGCGAATGGGCGCCGCTGACGCGCGACAAGCTGCTGGCGGCGTCGCCGCTCGTCGTCTGTTTCAACGGCATCACCGGCTACAAGTGGTTCCTGCAGTACGCGGAGGGACACAAGCAGGTCGACGTCGCGCTCGGCGAGCAGCCGGACCGGCTCGGCGACAGCCGGGTGTTCGTCGCGCCGAACCCCAGCCCGGCAAACGCCTCTTACTCGCTGTACGACATCGCAGCCTGGTACAGCCGCCTCGCCGACCTGCTTGCGCTCGCCAGGGGAGAGCGCAATGGCTGAGGACACCGCGTCCCGGTCTGAACGCAACCTCCGCCTCTTCGTAGCGCTCGCCTTCCCCGACGAGGTCCGCGCCGAGCTGCGCCGCGTCGCCGACGCCATGCGTGCCTTCGCCCCGAGCGGCACGCGATGGGCGAATTTGGACGGTGCGCACCTCACTCTGCGCTTCATCGGCAGTACGCCTCATGACGCCGCCCCCGCCCTCGGGGAGGCGGTCGCCCGCGCCGCCGATGGGATCGCGCCGTTCGGGCTGTCCCTGGGAACCGCGGGCATCTTCCCCGCGCACGGCGCGCCTCGCATCCTGTGGGTGGGCGTTGACGGCGCCCGCGACGCCCTTGCGGCCCTGCGGGACCGCGTGGAAGACGAACTCGCGACTGCGGGCCTTCCCCGCGAGGACCGCGCCTTCTCGCCCCACGTGACGCTGGCGCGCGTGAACGCCAGGCTCTCGCGGGACGAAGCGCACACGCTGCGCGAAGCGATCACGGCACTGGACGTTCGCCCCATCCCCTTCCCGGTCGAAGAGATCGGCCTCTACCACAGCGACCTCCTTCCCACTGGCGCGGTCTACACCTGCCTGGCCTCGGCTCTGCTGCATCCCTTCTCCTGAGGGTGAGGGCAAGGGTGAGGGTTAATGGCTGGTTTGCAGCAACGTCAGATTCGCGACACCAGTCAGTTTCGCAGTTGACGACCATGCGGTAACCTGAACTCACAATCGAGTTCGCCGAACGGAACGCATGCACGGGGAAAAGCCCCGGCCTTCAAAGGGCCGGGGCTTTTCTTGTGTCTGGGGACCGCGTACGGCGACGAACAGAGGAGGTAGCGCATGGTGCTGGATGAGTTGAACGCAGGAGTTACGGACCGCGAGCGTTGGGAACGCGAGCGGCTGCTGGAATCGTTGGAGGCGTACCGGCGGGGGCTGGCCGACGCGCCGGTCGTGCAGAGGTTCTCGGTCTGCCGCGCCGTCGCACCCAACGACGACCGGCCGCTGACCGTCGTCGCGTCGGACGAATCGGCTGACCGCCTCGGCGACGTCGTACGAGCCGACGGCTGGGACCTGGACGCCTACAAGCGCAATCCCGTCTTCCTGTGGGCGCACGACTATACCCGCACCCCCATCGGGCGCAGCTCGTGGGTGGACATCGAGGGCTCCCGACTGGTGGCGACCGTGGAATTCGCACCCACCGACTTCGCCCGCGAGGTTGAGACGCTCTACCGGCAGCGGTTCTTACGCGCCGTAAGCGTCGGTTTCCGTGCTAAGGCGTTCTCGTTCCGCAAGGGCCGCGACGGTTCCGTGGACGGCATCGAGTACACGAAGCAGGAGCTGCTGGAGCTGAGTGCGGTGCCGGTCCCGGCGAACCCGCACGCACTGGCGAAAGCGTTCGCGGGCGGTCTCGACGCTCCCCGGCTCCGCCCCCTCTTCGACCTGGAGCCGCCGGAGCCGCTCATCGCCCCGGAAGACGCTCACCGCGTCCTGAGCGCCCTCCGCCGCCTCCGCGGCCTCGTCTCCGCGTAGATGGTCGTCCCCGGCGAATGCCATCGCCGCTCCGTCTTTCCTGCGGAGGCAGGAACCTCGCCTGGCCAGGTCCGGCGCCAGCGCACACCTCCCCCCCCACAAGCTTACGGGCGGGTGGGTGGGTAGAACCGCGCTGTGCTGAAGGCAGTCACGCAAGGGGCTCTTCGAGAGGAGAGGCAACGACTGACGTTGACAACAAGACAGCCCCACTGAGGGCTGAGAAAGGAGGAGAGCTATGCGGATAGCACAGGTGGTGCGCGTGGCGCTGCAGGCGGCGCGGTTGGTGGATGACCTCTGCCGGATCGCGCCGGATGCCGCCCAGGCGCTGGAAAGCGGGGCCCGGCTCATGCGCGAGTCGGTCCGCGCGGCCCCGGACGGCCTGACCCGCGCCGAGCGGGACGCGCTGGCGTCAGCGGCGCGACGCTTCGGCGAAGCGCTTGCCGAGGCCATAGAGGCCGCGCCGGTCATCGAACAGGAGAACTGATCCCACAACGGAGGAGAACATGTCAGCGATAGATGAGATGCAGAAGGAGATCGTGGAGACCCAGGAGTTCGTGCGCGAGAGGCTCGGCCCCGTGACGAAGGAGTTGACCCTCATGCGCGAGGAGCAGGAGCGGCTCGCGGGAGAGGTCCGGACCGTCCTCGAACGCGACCGCTCGGTGCGGCGCGATGCCCTGTTCGCCGGAAGGTCGAACGACCGCGTCCGCGTCCGCGGCGGGAAACTCGACGGCTTCGACCTCGTGGACCTCGCCGTGATACGCAGCCTGCTCACCGCGCAGCAGGCGCGGCCGCAGGACTACGACCCACGCTCGCTCCGAGCGTGGCAGGACAGCGTCGCGAAGGCGATGGACTCCACGACCGCAGGCGCGGGCGACGAGCTCGTTCCCCAGGAGGAGGCGCGCCAGCTCTGGGCCGACGTGAACGTCGAGACCGCCGTCGCGTCGCTCTTCGACACGGTCACGATGCCGTCCAATCCGTTCGACGTGCCCCTCCAGTTGGGCGACGTCAACTGGTACCCCGGCACGGCGAACACGGCCACCACCGCTACGGACCTCAAGACCGCGAAGCAGACACTCACCGCGCACGAGCTCGTCGGCATGGTGCCCTGGGCGTATGAACTGGACGAGGACGCCGTTGTCGCGATGATGGCGGAAGTGCGCGCCACCCTGCTCCGCAACGCGGCGCAGGTGCTGGACGACGTGCTCCTGAACGCGGACACGAGCAGCACGAACAACATCAACCACGACGGAGCGTCGCTCACCGTGGCCGCCGCGGGCAAGGCGCACTACCTGCTCGGCTTCGACGGCCTCATGCACCTGCCGCTCGTGGACAACTCGGCGATGCGGAACAACTTCAACGCAGCGCCCACCGTCGACATGTGCAACCAGCTGCGGCGCATGCTCGGCAAGTACGGCGTGCGTCCGTCCGAGCTCGCATTCGTCACGGACGTGAACACCTACATCGCCATGCAGGCGGTGGACAGCTTCCAGACGCTGGACAAGCTCGGTCCGCGCGCCACCCTGCTCACCGGCCAACTCGGTTCGGTCGAGGGCGTCCCCGTCATCGTTTCGGAGCAGATGCGCCCCGCCGACGCGGACGGCAAGGTAACGTCGGACGGCAACATCGCGGACACCGGTCGCCTGCTGCTGGTGAACCGCACTCAGTGGCGGAAGGGATTCAAGCGCGAACTCCTCATTGAGACGGAACGCGACATCCAGAAGCGCCAGAACGTCATGGTGGTCAGCATGCGCGTCGCCTTCGCGGAGCGCTCCGGCGACCGCGCCAATGCGACGCACACCGCGCTGCACTACAACGTGAAGCACACGTCCTAGTCGCGGGGCGGTAACCCGCTTGGGCCGGCCGGAGGCAGGAACCTCGCCTGATCCGTGCCTTAGCGCTCCCTCTCCCTCAGGGAGTTGGCTCGTCCTCCATTCAGGAGGCTGGTCTATCCCCTCTCCTGAGGGAGAGGGTTAGGGTGAGGGCCCTCTGGCGAGGACGTGTGTCGAAGGCTGTCATGTTGAGCGGAGCCGGAGGCGGAGTCGAAACATCTCTCGAGTGACGCCCCTCGTATGCCAGTGCTCTCCCAAGAGATGCTTCCACTCCGCTCAGCACGACAGGTCCATCCCATCCGTCCCCGTTGAACTCACCACCTCAGGCTCGCTGAACGCGAGACGCTCCGCCATCACGTGCACCGCCTCCGGGTTGCTGTCGATGAGGAAGTAACGCCTGCCGTTGCGCGCCGCTGCCTCGCCCGTCGTCCCCGACCCAGCGAAGAAGTCCAGCACCAGGTCGCCGGGATCGGAGTGCACCCGAACGATCCGGTTCAGGATGGCGATGGGCTTCTGCGTCGGGTATCCGGTGCGCTCCCGCCCGACCGTCGGAACGATGGTCTGCCACCACACGTCGGTGGGGACCTTCCCGAGCGCCGCCTTCTCCGTGCCCGCGAGGTTGGGCGCCATATACGGCACGCGGTCTATCGCGTCCCGGTTGAACGTGTACCGCGCTGGGTCTTTCACGTACCAGAGCAGCGTGTCGTGCTTCGCAGGCCACCGCGTCTTCGGCCTGCCCCCGTAGTCGTACGCCCAGATGATTTCGTTCATGAAGCACTCGCGCCCGAACAGCGCGTCCAGCAGCACTTTGCAATAGTGCGCTTCCCGGTAGTCGATGTGCAGGAAGAACGACCCCGCCGGTGAGAGGATACGGTGCGCCTCTGCCAACCGGGGTTCCAGGAACGAGAGGAAATCGTCGAACAGGTCGCCGAATGACTGCGCCCCCAACCGCACCGTCCGATAGCGCTTGCCCTGGAACCCTGTCCGGTCGCCGTGTTCGTCGCGCACTGTCCGCAGACGTTCGCGACGCTGCTCCTTCCCCGTGTTGAACGGCGGGTCGATGTAGATGAGCGCCGCCGCGCCGGTCTCGATGGACGGCAGCACGTCCATGTTGTCGCCGAGCACGATGCGGTTCACGCTGCCCTCACGTTGCCACCAGCGACCGCACGTGCGACGCCGCCTCCGTCAGCGACGACGCGACGTATACGCCATCCGGCGCGGGCGGCCCTGGCGTGCGCTGCACGAGCACCGCGCGCATTCCGGCGCTGCGGGCCCCCTCCACGTCCGCGCTGATGCTGTCGCCTATGTGGACTGCCTCCTCGGGCCGTACCCCCGCTCCGGCAAGCGCGAGCTGGAAGATGCGCGGGTGCGGCTTGCTCACGCCCGACCTGCCGGATGTCGAACGCACCGGGAGGTACTCGCCGATGCCGAGCCGATCCAGCAGATCGTTCAGCTCCTGCCCCATGTTGGAGATAACACCCAGGGTGAACCCCTCCGAGCGCATCTCCGCGAGCACGGACCTCGCGTCCGGGAAGAGCCTCAGCTCTTCCGGTGCGCCCCGAACGCGCTGCCAGATGCGCGCCGCGACTTCCAGGCTTACATCCGGCGCGCCTGCGTCCGCGAGCAGCAGCCGTTCGTACTCGGCGAAGACGGCGTCGCGCTCCTCCTGCGTCCGCTCCCGCACGAGGTGTTTCGCGTTCTCCCCGTCCAGATAGGCATTCGCCGTCCTGTACGCGCTCGCGATGGCTGATCGCGCGACGGCGATGCCCTCGGCCGCGGCCGCGGCCTGCTGCAGGTCCTCCGCCGCAGGCCAGTCCGCCAGCGTGCCGTAGAAGTCGAAGAACACGGCTCGTATCATGCGCCTCAGCCTACCATTTCTGCTTCCCTTTCCCTCTGGGAGAGGGTTGGGTGAAGGCGTTTCCATGGGCATCGTCTCCGGCCTCTACCGATCGGCGCTCGACGTCCTCTTCCCCGCCCGCTGCGTGGGCTGTGGCGCGGGCGGTGCATACCTCTGTCCTCGATGCCTTGCCACCGCCAGGCGTCCGCCCCCGGAACTTCCTCCGGAGGGCGGCCCGTTGACCGACGTGCTGACGCCGTTCGCATACGAGGGTGTCGTCCGGGCCGCCGTCCAGCACCTGAAGTACCGGGGCCTGCGCGCACTCGCGCCGGAGATGGCGCGCCCCATGGCGCGGGTTCTCGCGCTCGTCGTCCCGCCGCCGTTCACCCTCGTGCCCGTTCCTCTGCATCCCCGGAGGCTGCGCGAGCGTGGGTTCAACCA
>JAPOOH010000017.1 GCA_026713505.1 Chloroflexota bacterium
CACGATGGCCAAGACGGTCGAGGCCGTCCAGAAGACCACGCTCGTCCTCGCTCCCAACAAGACGCTTGCTGCCCAGCTCGCCCAGGAATTCCGAGATTTCTTTCCCGAGAACGCCGTCGAGTACTTCGTCTCCTACTACGACTACTACCAGCCGGAGGCCTACGTCCCTTCCACAGACACGTACATCGAGAAGGAAGCGGACATCAACGACGAGATAGACAAACTCCGCCACGCCGCGACGCGCTCGCTGATGACGCGGCGGGACGTGCTCATCGTCGCCTCCGTCTCGTGCATCTACGGCCTCGGCTCGCCCGCTGAGTACTTCGCGTTCGTGGAGCGCATCACGCGCGGCGAGCGTCTGAACCGCCAGAAACTCGCCCGGCGCCTCATCGAGATGCAATACGAGCGCAACGACTACGACCTCGCCCGTGCGCGTTTCCGTGTGCGCGGCGATACGCTGGAAATCATGCCGGCCTACGAGGACGTCGCCGTGCGTGTCGAATTCTTTGGCGACGACGTCGAGCGCATCGTCGAGCTCGATCCGCTTACCGGCGAGATTCTCTCCGAGCGCTCGCAGATAGACATCTACCCCGCCAAGCACTTCGTCACCTCCCGCGAGAAGCTGGAGGATGCCGTGGTCGAGATAGAGGACGAACTTGACCAGCGCCTCTCCATACTCAGGGAGGAGGGGAAGGTGCTGGAGGCGCAGCGGCTGGAGCACCGCACCCGCTACGACCTCGAGATGCTGCGGGAGACCGGCTACTGCGCGGGTGTCGAGAACTACTCGCAGCCGCTCGGCAGGCGTCCGAGGGGCAGTACGCCGTGGACGCTCATGGACTACCTGCCGGATGACTTTCTGCTCATCATCGACGAGTCTCACATGGCCGTCCCGCAGCTGCGTGGCATGTTCCACGGTGAGATGTCGCGCAAGGACTCCCTCATCGAATTCGGCTTCCGCCTCCCATCGGCGCGCGACAACCGCCCGCTCAACTTCGAGGAGTTCGAACGCTGCGTCAACCAGGTGGTCTACGTCTCCGCGACTCCTGCCGCCTACGAGATGCAGCACAGCTCGCAGGTGGTGGAGCAGGTCATCAGACCTACTGGGCTCCTCGACCCGACCCTCGAAGTGAAGCCGACCAGGGGACAGATAGACGATCTGCTGGAGCAGATAGGCCGCCGTACCGCCAGAGGCGAGCGCGCCCTCGTCACGACCCTCACCAAGCGCATGGCCGAGGAGCTCACCGACTACCTGCGTGAGATGAACGTGAAGGTCCACTACCTGCATTCGGAAGTGGACACCCTCAAGCGCACGGAGATCCTGCGAGACCTGCGCCTGGGCGTGCACGACGTGGTCGTTGGCATCAACCTGTTGCGTGAAGGGCTGGACCTGCCGGAGGTGAGCCTCGTCGCGGTGCTGGACGCCGATAAGGAGGGCTACTTGCGCTCCTCTCCCTCCCTCATCCAGACGATCGGCCGCGCCGCTCGCCACCTGGACGGCCACGTCATCATGTACGCGGACCGGATCACCGACTCCATGCGGCAGGCGATCGACGAAACTGAGCGCCGGCGCGCGCTGCAGACCGCATTCAACGAGCGCGAGGGCATCCAACCGGAGGGCATCCGCAAGGCGATACGCGACATCACCGAGTCCCTTCGCGATCTGGCGGAGCCGCGCGCGTCGTACGGCGTCCGGCAGGACATGCCGAAGGACGACCTCGCCCGCGTGGTGAAGCAACTGGAAGCGGATATGAAGGAGGCCGCGCGCCAACTGGAGTTTGAGAAGGCGGCGCTGCTGCGCGACGAGATGGTGGACCTCAAGCGCCTGCTCGTTGCGCAGGAAGTGGCGGACAGCGGCGGTGCCGGCGAGCCCGGGCCCCGCTCCGAACCGGAGCCGGTGCAGTACCCGAGGGTTGGCGGCAGGCGGAGGCGCAAGCGAGAGCGATGCGCAGGCGGCTCCTGTTCCTGTTCGGCATCATCCTCGTGGCGCTGACAGTGTTCGTCCTCCTCAACTGGAACGATGCCGCCGCTCCCGGCGGGCCCGGCCTGCCCGCGCCGTTCGACGACTGGGCTGCCCTGAACGAGCCCATGAACGCGGCGGTCTACATCGTGCCGGAGAGCCCCGCTGTGCTGTCCATCCGCGCTCCGGACGGGCGCGAGTCTGAGGTGCGCAACGTCCGTTTCGAGGGCGTGGCGCGTCATCCGACACAGGAGCACGCCGCGCGAGCGGAGTTCGCCGACGCCGCGGACGTCGCCCAGGCCGTAAGTGCCTTGGAGGAGGACGTCTGGACGAGGGAGAGCGGGGGTACCCTGCTGTTCGGAAAGCCGGACAACGCCTGGGCGGAGAGGATGCGCGCTGCATGGGCGGAGGAAGCCCGCGTCCCATGGG
The DNA here is from genome assembly GCA_026713505.1 of Chloroflexota bacterium. Taxonomy (GTDB): domain Bacteria; phylum Chloroflexota; class Dehalococcoidia; order Lucifugimonadales; family Australimonadaceae; genus Bin16. The sequence continues at coordinate 2,387 of JAPOOH010000017.1, forward strand.
CGGAGTACGATCCTGCCGCGTGGCGTGGGTGGCTCCTGCTGCCGGACGCCCCGCCCTCGACCCTGCTGGGGCTGGGCTTCGTCAGGAACCGTGGCGAGCTCCTGGACGGAACGCTCAGCGAACTCGGCGTCGAGGTGGGCGGGCTCGGCTCGGCGCTGCGGCTCGCTCGCATGGACGTGGCGTCGTTCGGCCTGTATGGCGAATTCGGCGATGAAGCGCCCCAGATCGACTCGGACGTGCTCGGCGGCACGGGCGCGGGCATCATTGCGGTCGCGGAGTCCAGCTACCCTGCGTTCGTGGTCCGCGCCCTGTGGGGGGCCGTCGTCTCAGGGGCGGGACTCGATGCCGTGACGTTGGACGGAGAGGAAGCGCACTACCGCTCCCTGGAGGACGGCTGGCACCTGATGGCGAAGCGCTACGGGCGGACGCTCTACTTCTTCGTAGGAGCGTCTCGTGCGGAGGTGAGAGAGCTGGTGCTGTCCGTGATAGAGAGCCAGCGTGCCAGGCGCGGTGCGTGACCGCACCTCAGTCCTGCGGCGGCTTCTGCTGTTCGAGTATATCCCGAAGCTCTTTGCGCAACTGCGCGTTCGGCTTCGGGGGTGGAGTGAACTTCTTGCGGTTGTTCTTGCCCGGCTTGTGCTTGTGGGCGTAGGGTCGGTCAGCGAGGCTCATCACCCGCTCCTTCCGCAACGGCCTGCTGCTCCGGCATCGCATCGAGCGCGGTGAGCCGTTCTTGGAGCGACGCCCAGATGGTGTCGTACTCCGCGTGGACGTTGGCGCTGCCGAGCACCGTGGGCTGCGAGTCGTCCCGGTAGTCGGCGCGCAGTTCGATCTCTCCGAGGAAGGGCAGTGAGAGGTCGTTCGCCAGCTCTCGCCCTGCGCCGGAGCCGAACACCTCGCCCACGTAGTTCTCGACGACGCCCAGCACTTCCACGTTCAGCTTGCGGATCATGTTGATGGAACGCTTCGCGTCCAGCGCGGCAAGGCTCTGCGGTGTGGTCACGACAACGAAGCCGTCCATCGTCAGCACCTGCATGACAGTGAGCGGTGCGTCCGACGTGCCGGGCGGCATATCCACGACAAGGAAGTCGATCTCGCCCCAGTCCGTCATCTGGAGGAACTGGTTGATAGCGTTGTGGATCATGGGGCCGCGCCAGATGATGGCCTCTTCCGGATTCTGTTGGAAGTAGGACATGGAGACGGCCTTCACGCCGAAGGCCTCCGCGGGCTTGATGCGCCCGTCCGCGCTCTCGGGGTGTGCGTCGCTGCCGAGCACCTCCGGCGCGTTGGGAGTGTCGATGTCCGCGTCCAGCAGGCCGACGGTGTAGCCTTTCTCTGCGAGGTAAGCCGCGAGGTTGACAGCGACGGTGGTCTTGCCGACTCCACCCTTGGCGCTGTAGACGCCGATCTTGGTCTTGATCTTGCCGAGCGACCGGCTGATGGCGCGGCGCTGCTCCCACTGACGCTTGATCTGCGCCAGACGCGCCTGGCGCTGCTCTTCACTCATCGTCATCGGGGCGTGCCCTTTCCCCGGGGCTCCGCCCCGTTCTGCCAGCGTTACGCGGCTGGGCGCGGGTTAGTCGTCGAGTCCGAGCAGCTTGCGCCCGTCTTCGGTGATGCGATCGGGCGACCAGGGCGGGTCGAACGAGATCTCCACGTTCACGTCCCTGACGCCGTCCAGGTCGGCGATGGCCCATTCGGCCTGCTGCGCGATGAACGGACCCATGCTGCATCCGGCTGCGGTGAGTGTCATATCCACGTGGACGTTGCTATCGTCGTCCACTTCGATGCCGTAGATGAGCCCGAGGTCGACAACATTCACAGGAATCTCCGGGTCGTACACGTCCTTCAGAGCTTCGGTTACTTCCTCCACCGTTACATCAGCGGGCATGGCATCTCTCCCCTCTCGCCTGTATGGAGCGATTCTAACAGAAGCGGCAAGCGCGGCTTACCGCGCACCGTGGGAAGGGAGGGGCGCGGTAGGGAGGCTTACTCTTCGTCGGGAAGGTAGAGGACTTCGCGGGGCTTGCCGGGCTCACCGGAGGCGGCAACGATGCCCTCATCTTCCAACTGGTCCATGAGCCGGGCGGCGCGGGGGTAGCCGATGCGCAGCCTGCGCTGGAGCAGGGACGTGGAGAGTTGGCGATTGGCCGCTGCGACCTGCAGCGCGCGCTCATAGAGGGAGTCGGCCTCGTCGAGGTCGCCGCCGTCGCCCGAGCTCTCGGCTGCTGCGGTCTCGGCTTCTCGTGCCATGCTCTCCAGAGGGACCTCCGGCAGGTTGACGTCCGGCGGCAACTGCCGCCAGTGTTCACTCAGGGCTGCGCTCTCCTCCTCGGAGATGAAGACGCCCTGCACGCGCTTTGGCTTCGGGGAGTCCGAGGATATGAACAGCATGTCGCCGCGCCCGAGGAGGCGCTCGGCGCCCGCCGAGTCGAGGATGGTGCGGGAGTCGACCTGCG
>JAPOOH010000018.1 GCA_026713505.1 Chloroflexota bacterium
CGAGGCCGTCGTCTCGGCCGCCCTGGAGCCCGCCCGAGGCGTCGCGCTCGGCGTGTACCGCACCGGTAGGTGTGAAGAAGGTGACGGAGAGCCCGTCCACCTTCAGCAGCGGCTGGTCCGCTTCAGCGGTCCGGGTAGCGGTTGTCTCGAGCGTGGCTGTGATTGTGGTGGCCATCATGCCTCCCTTTTCGGCAACTCGCGCGCCTGCTTGATGCCGTCGGCCAGCAGGTTGACACCGATCACGAGTGACGCCACCGCGGCTGCCGGCGCAAGCGCAACCCACGGCGCGACGACGATGTAGATCCGGCTCTCGCTGATCATCAGCCCCCAGTCGGACGACGGCGGTTGCACGCCCAGTCCGAGGAACCCCAGCGAAGCGACCAGAAGGATGGAGTAGCTGAAGCGCACCGACGCCTCGACGGCGAGGATCGGCAACGTGTTCGGTAGTATCTCCCGGAAGATGATGTAGACGTTCGGTTCGCCGCGCAGCCGCGCCGCATCGACGAACTCGAGGCTCTTTATCGCCAACGTGGAGGAGCGCATCACCCGGGCAACGGGCGCGATAAACACGACGCCGATGGTGCCGGCGATGTTGATGGGATTGGGTCCGAGGCTCGTGAGCACCAGGAGCGCTATCAGCAGCGAGGGGAACGACATCAAGGCGTCCATGACGCGCATCACCACCTCGTCCGTGCGGCCTCCCTTGTACCCGCTGCTCATCCCGACTACGGTGCCCAGGACGATGCCGAGCAATGCACCCGCCCCGGCTACCGAGATCAGCGACGTGGCGCCCGACATGACCCGGCTGAGGACGTCCCGGCCGAACTGGTCCGTCCCGAAGAGGAACTGGAGGGACGGACCCTCCAACTGGTGTTCCTCTATGTGGAACTCCGTTGGCGGGTATGGGGCCAGGGTCTCGCCGAACAGGGCCAGCACCAGGTGCACCACCACCAGCGGCAAGCCGATCCTTCCCGCAGGAGTACGGAGTGCAAGCCGTACCATTGAAACGAACGCCCGCAGCAGGGTCGTCGCTGCCGATGCTGCCGCATCCAGAGGCCCCATCTGCATCTTGGGGGAAGTCGTAGGAGCTGCCATCACGTCAGCCTTATCCGCGGGTCCAGAGCGCCGTAGCTCAGGTCCGCCACCAGATTGCTGAGCGCGTACGTGCCCGCGATGATGAGCGCAAGCGTCTGCAGCAGGGGAACGTCACGCGTGTTTATGGAGGTTAGGAGCAACTGCCCCAGGCCCGGGTAGGCGAAGACGTTCTCCACGATGATCAGTCCGCCGAGCATCCACCCCATGTTCACGGCGATCACGCTGATCGTCGGGAGCATGGCGTTGGGGACGACGTGCCGTATCAGCACTCGCCGCAGGGGCAGTCCCTTGAGCACGGCCGTGCGGACGAAATCGGCGTTGAGCACTTCTATCACGTTGGCGCGCGTCATCCGCATGATGTAGGCGAACAGCACGCCCGTAAGCGTCAGCGTGGGGAGCACGAGGATCAACGGCCTCGTGAGGGGACTCGTCCCCGGCAGGATCGCACTCGAAGAGGGGAGCCAGCCGAGGAACGACGAGAACACGATGATCAGGAGGACTCCCGTCACGAACTCGGGAAGCGAGATGGCTACCAGGCTCCCGACCGACACGGCGTGGTCGGTCTTCGACCCGTGCCGCACCCCCATCCATACGCCTATGGCGACGGCTGAGGGCACGGCGACGAGGAAGGCGAACCCCGCCAGGATCAACGAGTTTGCCAGCCTGGGCTCGATCACCTGCGTCACCGGGATCTTCTGGACGAAGGAGTCGCCCATGTTCCCCTGGACCACCCCGCTTATCCAGTCCAGGTAACGGATCGGGGCGGGACGGTCCAGGCCGAGCGTCTCCCTGATGTGCTTGAGGTTCTGCTCGGTGGCGCCCTGTCCCATGACCATCGTCGCGACGTCTCCGGGCAGTATCTCCGTGATGGCAAAGATAGCTACGGAGACCACCAGGAGGGTCACGACGATCAGGCTGATGCGCCTCACCAGGAACCGCGTCATGGGTCGATTACCTGCCTTTCCCTACCTGTCGAGCCATGCTTCGTTCAGGATGAGCCAGCCCAGCGGGTGCGGGAGCACGTTGCGGACGTCGTCACGTTCGCCGTAGAGCACCGGTTGGAAGGCGGTGACCAGGCGTGGAACGTCGTCCACCAGGATGCACTGGATCTCCTCGTACGTCTTCGCACGCTCGGCATCGTCCACCTGCCCGCGGGCCTTGACGATCAGTGCGTCGAGTTGGGCGTTGGGGGAAAACCGAGGGGGGTTCGGGGGGGGGGGGGTGTTGTTTTGTCGTCATTTTCTCTGTTGGGGGGGGGGGGCGGTGCTGCGGTGCACGGCAGCAGATGTATTAAGACGCAGAGTTTC
>JAPOOH010000562.1 GCA_026713505.1 Chloroflexota bacterium
AGGCGCCTCCCAAGACCCTCGCTGCCTTGCGGAAGGATCCCACTTCCACGCCGCCGCGTCCCGGAAATATCGACCGCCTCAAGAAGCTGTGGGCCAAATCCACCGAGGACGAGCGCACCGAGTTCCGGGAGTGGCTGGACCTGCAGGGAGGCGAGTGACGGGCCCCCATTTTCTCGATGGCCTCTGCATCGCGAATCACGACCAATGCTTTGATCACCTTCAACAGAAACGGAGCAAGTCCAATGATAAATCCCACCGACGACGATTCCGGCTTCATTGCCGACACCGTCCGGGCCACAGGCATGTCACCCGCCACCATCCGCCGCTCGCTCCGCATCGGCAACGGCATCATTCCGGAACTCCTGGATTCTCTTGCCGACACTCCTATCCGAAACCGCGAAGCCGACCTGCTTTATCTCTCCTTCATGACACCCTCCGAACAGCTCGAAGTTCTTCGGCTGCTGCGCGAGGCGCTTTCCGCTCGCACGACATTGTCTGACGTTCTTGACGCTGCCGGACCGGCGACTCCCCTGCCGACGCAACTGCAACTCATGCAACGCATCTGGAGACACACCTCCGAGACCGAACGCCAGGAGTTCCTCTCGTGGCTGGCCCGAGAGGAAGGACACTGATGGACATCTCCGCAGACCCTCATTCCACGCTCAGAGAAGAACCTCGCCAGACGGTGCTGGTGGCGCTTGACAGCATCGACTTCGGCGACAGGCTGCGCAGCGTCAACCAGGCGGCCATCACCCACATCGCCGAGTCCATTCGCCGGCACGGCCTTCAGAACCCGGTCCAACTTCGTTCCCTTGGCAACGACCGCTACGGCCTCATAGCCGGCGGACACCGCTGCCAGGCCATGCGCTCGCTAGGGCAGAACAAGATCGAAGCCTTCGTGCTCGACCATCTGGACGCCGATCAGATGGCCTTGCTGGAGATCGACGAGAACCTGATGCGCTCCGAACTCCAGCCCCTGGACCGCGGGCGTTTCCTCTTCAGGCGAAAGCAAATCCATGAACGCCTCTACCCCGCAACAAGGCACGGAGGCGATCGCCAGAGCACCGAGTTCAAGGCGGGCGAGCGTCCGAAAAGCTTCGTCCCCGCGACGGCGAGCTTCACCCCCTTCAGCCCTTGGACAATCCGGCGCGCGCTTCGCATCGGCGAGAAGATCCTGACCGAGTTGCAGGACGAACTCGCCGAAACCGCGCTCGCCTGGCGCGAAGGCGACCTCTACCGGATTTCCGGGATGGACGAGGAGAACCAGAACGGGGTGCTCGAGGCCCTGCGCGATGTTGAGGTCGAGCCGAGAACGCTCTCGCAGCTCATGCGCGACCACGGCGATGAAGACGAGTCGCCGGAGAACCCGCCCGACGAGCCGGAGCCCGACGCCCCCGAGGACAGCACGACCCTTCAACGCCTCCAGACACTGTGGATCGAGGCGGACGAAGAAGAACAGGAACAATTCATCGCCTGGCTCGAACCCATGAAAGCCCCGCAA
>JAPOOH010000556.1 GCA_026713505.1 Chloroflexota bacterium
CATGAAGATTTTTTCTTTTTTGTTTGTTTCAATGCTCATGTCGGCACTTTTGATTTCCTGTGGAGGCAGTGAAGAGGATGATGAAGGGGGAACAGGCCCAAATTCACCTCAAAAAAAGGTTGATCCTTGGCGAAATATTGGTTTTAAAAACCTGCCTCAGGAGGGAATGCTTCTTGTGGATGCCAATTCCAGAATGCTTGAATTCAGTGATGGTATCACGATTCAAGCGGCCTTTGCCGATTCCGGTGCTGCCGCCGAGGTTTGCCGTATCCAGTTGGAAGAGGAGACGACATACAGGATTTGTGCCGAGAACCCGGGTGACGATGACTCTTGGGATGTTGTCTGCAAGATATCCAACAATGGAGGAATCACCTTTAGTGTCGATAGGGAATGTACGGCATCTTTTACGGCCCTCAAGGGATTGTCCGATTCCATTCAAAAAGTAAGTGATGACGATGATGTCTTTTGTGCGGTCGATGTGGACGATGATGAAGGAAGAAGTTCTCTGAAATGCCGAGATGGCTGGAATGTGGAGGCCTTTGAGGGTGACGAAGACGGCCATGCTTTTAAGAGGCTCTGTCGAACCCATTTTGACGGTGAATCCCTAAGCGGAAGATGTCTTGACATGAAAGAGGTGGAGGAAACCTCCGGTGATACGACGGTCATTAAGGCCGATGCGGTTAAAGTCGCCAAATTGCAAATAACAACATGGGCCGGATATAGGCCGAAATCTTCCGAGGAAACAGAACGGGATGATGGAATGGAGATCAAAACTTTTTACAAAGAAGGAGAGCTTCTTGTGGGTGATGAAAGACTTCCTTCCACACCAAAGTCCGGCCCTGAAGAAGATACAACATCCTTTATTTTCAACATCACAAGTGGAGGGCCCGGTGATGGAAATATCTGTTCTTTTTCTGAAAGCAGAGATACCTGTACCCTATCGGCAAAAGACCTACCTCCGGAGAAAGAGGAGGATGAAGAAGAAGAAGAGGGGGATTCTGCTATACCTACACCTACACCTACATCTGTAGATCAATGTTTGATAACGGGAAACGCCCTAGGGGATTGCGACATTACCCTTCTGGTTCAATCTTCCGGTTTTGTTGATAAGAAAATTGTCGGGAAGGTCTCGGTATTGAATGGGCAGGATGCCACATGGGATGGATATCCTGCACTATGGATCAAGGGAAAAGAAGTCTTGGATCCCCATCCGGTTGCCGGTGCTTCGGCAACAACAAAAAACACCTTTGCGACAGTTGGATTGCCGGATCCCGATGACGATGATGAAATTGTTCCATCGGAATGCCGTGTTCATGAGGAGAGTGGAAGGATAACGGCAACGCTTGTAGAGAAGACAAGTTTTTGTGCCGTCAGGTTAACGGTGAAAAGTACCGGATACATGACAAAGTTTTTTCAATCCGTCGTCTCGGTCTATAACGATTCCATTGCACAACAGATGAATCCGTTGAGCTGGCCGGATAATCCCTACGGGGTGAATCCTTCCCTCCAGGCCGGAATAGGTTCCCTATCCCTTGAAATTCCTCCTACACTGCCCTTGTCACCGACTCCCAGAGAGTACAACATTGTTTACAGATCGAGAAATACACGGGCCTGTACCGTGAATCCCACCACGGGAATCATTACACCGGTGGCCGTTGGTTCCTGTGGAATTGAGGTTCGGGAAACGGGAAATAAGGACTATCCCCCCAGCGTATGGATACAATCCCCGATTATTCAGGTAACCGGGCCCGGTGCCATTCAATTGACCGGTTTTTCCTATAGTGCAAATACCGTTGCATTTGGCAGTACCCCTCCTACGCTTACCGCTCCTTCCGTCAATCCAA
>JAPOOH010000478.1 GCA_026713505.1 Chloroflexota bacterium
GTCGGTGCTGGAGGAAGAATCACCCGCGGCAGCGGATCTTCACTTGTCGCAATGCGACCGTGCAGAAGCCCGGATGCGACGTCCGGACGGAAAAATGCCGGAGCAGCCGGCAAAGCCCTTCTTGCCGGGCCGAAACTCCGTACGCGATGGAGTGGACGCCCCTCCCAACGGCATCGCGATGTGCCAAGTTGGCGGTGTCATAAACGCCAAGAGAGATGCTATGGGGCGGGCGACGCGATTCATGGCATCAAGTCGCCTTCTGTTGTCGAAAGAAGGAGGCTGTTCCATACCAGATACGACCGCTTTGAGCCGATCCTGCATCGCCCTGGACGAGGACAATACGCTGATCGCCGTGGTGGAAATGAGCCAGTCCAGCTGGCTTGTCGCCGGACTGCTTCCTGGTGTCGAACGCGATCCACTGAAAAAGCTGGCAGTTGAAGAGAAAGCGCTGCTGTCGCTGTTGCACCGCTGGCGAGATGAAGCCGAGGAGGCTGGCCACCGAATCGCACGCATCTGCGTCGCGTTCGAAGCCGGCCATGACGGATTTTGGTTGGCTCGCTGGTTAACCGCCCAGGGGATCGAGGCCCATATGATGCATGCAACCAGCATTCCGGTGAAGCGCGACCACCGCCGGGCCAAGACGGACCGGCTGGACTGCCGGCTACTCATGCGCGCATTCGTGGGCTGGTTACGTGGCGAGGCCGAGCATTGCCGCATGGTGGCGATCCCTTCGATCGAAGAAGAGGACGCCCGGTGCCCGCACAGAGAACGCGAGAACCTGGTCGGCGAGCGCACCAGAGTGATCAACCGCATGAAGGCGACGCTGGTCTGGCTTGGCATCCGAGACTTCAACCCGAAGCTCCGCAAAGCGGAGGAGCGTCTTGCGGGTCAATGTACGCCGGAAGGCGCGCCGATCCCGCCCAACACTCTGGCGGGGTTGCGCCGGGACATGGCGCGCCTGCGCAACGTCAACGATCAGATCAAGGAGATCGAAGTCGCACGCATCCAGCGGCTCGAAGCAGCCCCGGACGAAATACACCACAAAATGGTCCGGTTGCTGTCGAGGGTCCATGGTCTGGGCATCGAAACGGCTGACATGTTGGTCGGCGAGGTGTTGTCGCGCGATGTGCGCGACCGCCGGGCGTTGGCGCGATACGGGGGATTGACGGGGTCGCCGGACGAGAGCGGCAGGAAACGTCGTGAGAAGGGGCTCGCCCGGGCCGGCAATGCCCGCGTGCGGCGCGGCATGATCCAGTTCGCCTGGCGCTTCCTCATGTTCCAGAAGAACAGCGCGTTGGCGCAATGGTATCGGGAGCGCACCGCCGACGGGCGGGGCGACGTGCGCAAGACCATGATCGTCGCCTTGGCGCGCAAGCTGCTGATCGCCCTGTGGCGCCCGGCCACCCAAGGCGAAGTGCCTGACGGCGTCATCCTGAGACCGGCGGCGTGATCACCGCTTTCGAGTAACGGGCCGGATCGGCAAAGCCCTGCCGGTCCTACCGTGACGGATCCGAGGTGGCGGCAACCCGCTCCTTTCCATGGCTTTCATGCCGCAAGAGAGAATGGTCCCGCCGCCTCGGAGCTCAGCCGCTGATGCGTATCACTGCATCATGGTCCGGATCGTACATGATCCAACCGAATACAAGGGTGTGGCGCGTTATCGGCGCCCGCGGCAGAACTCCCCTCGGACCACGGTAGTTCCGGACAGTGGCCTCTGCACCGGACCGCTGCCACCAACCCACTTGACAGCAAAATCCCCATACAAGGAAAGGGGCGTCCATGGAACAGGTTCGCATGATCGGGATCGATCTCGCGAAGAACAGCTTTCAGCTTCACGGTGCGCGGGTCGATGGATCGGTCGCGTTCCGCAAGAAGCTGAGCCGAGGGAAAGTGCTGGAGTTTCTGGCCTTGCAGCCGGGCTGCACGGTGGTGA
>JAPOOH010000019.1 GCA_026713505.1 Chloroflexota bacterium
CTAGGAGTCTGTCCGCGTAATGCGGAAGGGGCTTTTGCTCGATAGGCGCATGCAGCGGTGAGCCCAGCCGCTCTCAACAGGTTGGAGAGTGCGCCCACACGGCCTGCCCTCCGGGCGCGGATAGATGGCCCGGAAACGGGGCTTCCGCAGGTGACTGAATGTCTCATGCACACCCCGAGGCCCGCGCTGGACTGTCTTGTCCCCGTGCCGATAGAGCTTGAGCAGGTTGTGGGCGGTGCACACCAGCAGCCACTCACCATCTGCCTTCTCCAAGCCACGCATCGACATCTCCCGGAACTCCTGCCCCTCCTTGATCTGACCGAACGCGGGCTCCGCCGTCTGCATCCGCAGCGCGTAACGCCCCCGCCCCCGCTTCGTCCGTAACTTCCGCCTCATCCGATCTCGCGGCGACAGATCCGCCGGTATCCGACCTCGCGGCGCCGGGGGCACCTTCTCCCCGTGACGGGTCCGGTCCGGTGCGATGAACGCCTCCACTCCAAGCCCCTCCACCTCCTGGACCACCGGCGCCGAGTAATACCCGGCATCCGCAGACATCTCCCGAGGAACCGCTCCCACGTTCCCGATCGCCTCTCGAATCATCGCCGCTGCCTGGTGCACGTCCGTGGACTGGTTGGTCGCTCGCGCCGCCACGATCACCTGGTGCGCGCTGTCCACCACCGCCTGACAGTTGTAGGCCTGCACGAACGTCTTCCCGCCAGGGGCCGGCATGATCTTCGACTCCGCGTCAGTGAAGTTGATCTGCTCCCTCTCGCCCGGAACCCCCGGATGCGCACGGCCCTCCTCCGCCGCCTTGGCCGTCTCCTCTCTGGCATGCGCCTCCAAAGCCTCCCGCGCAGCATCCAACCGCGCGAGACGGGCCTGCTTGAACGCCAACTCCTTCGGCAACTCGTCACCACGCCGACCCTTCCCGTGCCGACGGTCCTCCTCCTCGTCAACCTGCTCGGCTTCCTTCAGCAACTCGTCCACCGCCGCCGACAGCTCCCCTATCCGCTCCTTCATCCGTCCGTAGCTCATCGCCTTGTGCTTCGATGCGTTCGCCTTGATCTTCGTGCTGTCCAGGCTGACGTGACCCAGCTTCACCAGACCCGCCGCCGCACACAGCGCCAGCGCCTGCGTGAACAGACCCGACAGCACGTCAAGATGGTTCTTGCGAAAGTCCGCTATCGTCCGATGGTCAGGCGTGTTGTGTGCCGCAAGCGCTCGGAACGCCACGTCCTCCAGCAGCCGGTTCTCCAGCTTCCGGGACGACGTCACTCCGCAGCAGTAGCCGTAGAGCAGCACCTTCACCATCATCACCGGATGGTAGGGAGGTCCCCCACGAGGCTCACGCTCATAGCGCTCAATGAGCTCCGACAGGTTCAAGCGGTCGACGACATCGGAGATGAAGTACGCCAAGTGGTCCTCGGGGAGCCAGTCCTGGATCGATGCTGGCATCAGCAGCGGCTGGTCAGGTTCGTAGGGTCGGAACGTCTTATTCATCACGCACTCACCCCTCGAGAGTTCGCCCCATCATAGACCTCTCTCCACTCCCACGGACCTGTTTCTCGGACAGACTCCTAGCTTGCCCGCCTCGCCCGGCGCGACGCGCTCGATGTAGCCGACGTACTCCTGCAGCAGCGCCGCGCGCTTGCCGGTCGCACTCCGTGCGCGGGCCTCGCCGATCGGTAGCGTGTTGAACTCGGGCATGGGGTCACCTCCTGATACGAGCTGGCTGTATCGGACGATTGCCGCTCAGAGCGGAACTATAGCACCGCCACTCTCTTTTCCCGCATCGCTGGTGCATCACCTTGACCGGCCTTCCGGTCCCACATGCCCAGCTCATCATCCCCGCGTAGTACGCCCTCTTGGCGAATCGAGTTGCGTAGTGTTCATTACAGAAGTTTGCCAACGAATCCCTGTCCCATGGGGTGAGGGGCTGTGTCCGTCTGATATAAGGCCAGGACCCGCCAGAACTCGCGTTCCATGCGGTCCTGCCAGTCCTCCTTGTCCAGCAACAACCCGCCTCTGATTGCGGTGATGTGCCCCACGTTTGTGTCGTTCCCAATAACGGCGATGCAGTCTCCGTACTTGGTATGGGCTCGTGCCAGAGAGAACGAACCAGCGGCGCGAGACTGTTCATCCCACACAAGGTCGATTCCCAGCAGCGTGCACGCCTTGTCGAAGCTATCCATGTCTATGCCGCCAAAAGCATCCAATCCCCCGAGTAGGGATAGGCACTCGCGGTAGGGTTTGCGAGTGTAGTTGGCAAGCGCCGTCGCGCTGCAACCTTGACTACGCTTCGGTACGGCCTCGTTTTCCGCACCGCCATCGCTGTACTCAAACTCCAAGCGGTCCATGTTGGTAACCTCCCAGTCTTCCTCGCGAGGACTAGCGGCCACCGTCGACGATTCCAGGGAGTGATGTCAACTGCTGCCGCGCATCCATCCGGAAATCGACCTTGATGCTGAGGCACTTGTCCTTGGCACCAATAGGCGGAGGCCGTAATCTCTGCCTCAATTCCCTACGGGTCTACCCACCCCTGCATCGGGAATGTGCCTGACTACGGCATGCCGGGGGCCTGCGCATCGCCTACCACCTGAGGTCGGGGCCGGAGGCCGAGCAACCTCCACAGTGACATCGCCCCTTAGGCTACCACCCGTGCCTGCCTGCTAAGCGGCGTACGGCATCCGCCGGGCTTGGTCACGTAGTGACCTCACCTTGCCCGCGAGTCCCTCAATACGCTCCAGCACTTCTTCTAGCGTGCCGGAGATGTCGAGAGCGGCAACATGCAACCGCTTGCCGGAACGCCGCACCGTGTACGTCGCGGGCTCTCGTTCGTCCTGCGCGTAGACCAGCAGCCCACCCGGCAGGTCGAGCGCGGTCGCGTAGGCCAGTAGCTGGTACAGGTCGGCGTTCGGGACACTTCCGTCTACGCGCTTGTACTTGACATCCCCGACGAACGTACAGACGGTGCCGTTCCACCACGAAAGGTCAGGTTCCAGTCGGACGCGGTTCCCTTCGGCGAGCGTGACGCGGGTGGGCATCCCCCTATCCGAACAAAGCTCACGTTCGGAGACTCCCAACGCCTCCCTCAGGGCGGCCGTCACGAACTCCTGAAAGACCTGGTTCATGTCCATCAGGAAGCCGCCGGCACGGACCGCTCCCCTGCCTGACTCGAACGCTCCGCGCCGCAAGATCAGCCGCGCCAGCGTCACGACGCCCCGATAGTGCTCATTCAGCCGGTCGAACGGGACCTCCGGCACGTCCTTCGCCGGAAACTCCACGAGCGACACGCTGTCCAGCATCGCTGCGACCCATCCCAACCCCACGCGTGCCTCACGTGAGCGCAGACGCATTCCTCCGAGCCTCATGACTGCCGCCTTCACGAGTCGATTGGGCAAGATGTCATCGGTGAACTCGTCGTAGCGCACCTCGACCGGCAGAGGAAAACCGACCCGGCGCCTGATCTGGTCATCGAACCGGATGCGTCCGCGTACGGTGTGCAGTGCCTCCTCCTCCATGCGGTAACCGTGGAGCAACCCACGTGAGAAGGCGCGCCGGGCAGCACGGGTGAGGAGCAGTGCGATCGCGTCGGGCAGCGCCGTCTCCTCAGGAAAGTCGAAATCGGTCTCCTGGAACCTGACCTTGCCGATGGTGTAGCACGCGAGCGAGACGAGCTGCGGAATGCCGATCTTCGGGCGGATGAGCACCGACAGTTGGCCAACCTCAACCGCGCCCACGGTGGACTCCGGCTTGAGCACATACACCCCTTCGTTAGGAGTTGGTGCAACGGAGAGCCCCAAGTCTCCCGCCTCCAGCAACGCTCGGAGTTCAGAGGCGTTGAGGCGATGTTCGCTTGAGAGATACTCCTGCAGATCAAGCTGACGCATCGCTCGCTCTGCCATCTTCATCCGAAGCCCCTCCGCCGTCCTGTCGCTCCGCGCTCTCAACTCTCCCGTCGGAACGGGCAGGCCCCTCGCGCAGCGCATCGAAATCGAACTCTGCGAGGTTCTCTCGTTCTCCGTAGAGCCGCTCCTCGACGTACGGCAGGACGTCGTGCTGCCAGATGCGCCTGGCCCGCTCTTCAGTTAGCCCCAGCTTCATGAAGTAGCTGGGCCCGATTGCGGCATGGCGGTCATTCAGTCGCGCGTTGGCACGGTCCACGACATCTGCCACCCACACCATGTCAGACGCATTCCTGGTCAACCAGCGGCGTAGCAGTCCTCTGATCGGCTCCTTGCCGGTGTCGAACTCCACGAAGGAGAACCGGCGGCGCAGCGCAAGGTCGACCAGCGCGATCGAGCGGTCGGCAGTGTTCATCGTCCCGATGATGTACAGGTTCTCCGGCAGCGAGAACTCCTTGTCCGAGTACTGGAGGCGAATCTTCTCCTCGCGGTACTCCAGAAGGAAGTAGAGCTCGCCGAGCACCTTGCCGAGGTTGCCCCGGTTTATCTCGTCAATCACGAGGAAGTGCTTTGCTCCCTCGTCTTCCGCCGCCCGCCTCGCGGCAGCCAGCAGCGGCCCGTACCGCAACTCGAACCCCGCCTGTCCTCCCACGAGCGCGGGACGGTATCCCTGCACGAAGTCCTCGTAGGCGTAGGACGGATGGAACTGCACGAACGTGAGCTGCTCCTCACTCCTTGAGAGATGTTTGGCGAGCTCTCGCGCCACGTACGTCTTACCGGTGCCGGGCGGCCCCTGGAATATGACCTGTTTCTTCTCGTCGAGGAGGGAGTTGATGTCTTCGAAGAATGAAACAGGGAGAAGTAAGTCAGAAGCAAGAGATTGGAGGTTAGGCGGGTCGGAAGCCCCGCGCAGAGTTGAGTCAATTCCCCATCGTTCCTTCAACGAACGAAGTGTAGCGAACCAAGACGGATCCCTGGGACGAATCAAGACATTGCCTCGTACATGATAAAAGCCCTTCTCCCAAACTGCATTGGCACGTGGTACGGTATGAAGCCAATGAACCTTCGCTACGTATGCCGCAGTCTCACCTTCCCATTCTTCATATATTCCCTCATCGATATCAACGAGCAGTTCCTCTTTGCCATCCACAGTTACCCTAAAATCAATTGCAGGAACCGCACTGTCAGCTATAACACCTACTCCCACATATCCATTGCCGGGGTAGTGAACCCATATGCGGTCGCCAAGGTTTAGCTGCTGTATTTGGCTAGCATAGTAGCCACCACCAGACGCGCTGAAAAACCTGTACTTCACCGCAGCGTCCCAATTCTCATCGAAATGAACATAGTATTCTACCTTGCCCTCATCCACCATACTTGTCCTCGTTGTCTGTGATCCGGTCATGTCCGCTGTGGTACCCTCGCGCGCCGCCATACGCACGCGGTACGCCTCGCGCGCCGCCGCGTCCTCTGCCATAATCGTTTCTGCATCCGCGTTCGCCTGGCGCAATGGCCGCACGCGCCGCCAAACGGCATTGCATTCGCGGCACCAGCCCATCAAGCCGTGCGGCGGGGACGTCTTCTTTCCGAACGCGTTGGCTGCCAACATCCCATGTGGCACACCGCCTTTCACGGATGAGTACGCGCACCACTTGGCGGTGACATGCCCGCCAGCGTCGCGTATGGCGCGCACGGTGTCCAAAGGAGCATTCTGGTCATTCTCTGCCATGTTCAACCTTCTATCAGTGCGTTCATCGGTTACTATATCTCTGCTCCCGCCCACCTCTGACACCCGCTGCTTTCACGGCCCGCGCCTTGGCCGCGTGCGCTGTGCTCAACGCGCCAGTGCAGCGTCAGACGACGCCTGAGGCTAGCTACCGCTCGGCTGTGGGCGCGATGCCATGCGCCTCACCGCGTAGACGATCCCGATCGCCGGGATAACCGCGTACTGTACCGCGCCTCAATCCTACCCCGCTAGAACGGTAGGTCATTGGCGGCGGGCGCAGACCTTGAGAACCGCTCTTGCATCTCTCGCTGCCGCGCACGTTCCTCCTCCACCCAGCCCGGGTCCGAGAGGTCGTCCGCTATCTGCCGGAGAAAGTCGGGGATGGGGGTGTAAGAGTCTGCGGTAATCGTGATTGACGGCCCGCCTCTCCCAAGGGCGGGGACGTAGATTCCTATCGAATCCTCGATGGTTGCCATGAGGAACCCCTCTGCGCGGCTGTCCACCTGCTCAATCGTGATGTGTAGCATTGGCTCCAATCCTCCCTCAGTGTTGCGGGCGCGGCTTGCGCTTGACGGGTTCTGACGAGCGAGAGCGAGGCGGTGAATGCTCCTACGCCAACACAAGGCCGACGCTGACTCCCCGTCAACAGGCTCTGTGTTGCTCGCCATGTTCTTTCTCAGTGCTATGCCGGGTTCTTGCGCGGCCTGCCGCGACGCCGACCCTCCGACGACCAGAAGTAGACGGCATCCGCCGTGCGCCGGAACTCAAGGTTCTTCCCCAGTGCCGCAGCCGCCGCGTTCAGCCTGCGCCGGATCGCCTGCGT
Organism: Chloroflexota bacterium; assembly: GCA_026713505.1. GTDB lineage: Bacteria > Chloroflexota > Dehalococcoidia > Lucifugimonadales > Australimonadaceae > Bin16. The sequence continues at coordinate 6,455 of JAPOOH010000019.1, forward strand.
CGTCTCGCCCTCTCCGGCCCCCAGCTTGCCCGCCTCGCCAGGCGCGACCCGCTCGATGTAGC
>JAPOOH010000020.1 GCA_026713505.1 Chloroflexota bacterium
CACCGCCGCCGCGCCGTCCAGCTCGCCGCGCAGGTCCAGCGCCAGGAAGCGCGTCCCGCGCCGAACGCTGTTCGCCGCTACCGTTGCCGAGCAGCGGACCGCCGAGTCCGCCGCCACGGGCCGGGAGAACGTCAGCTCCTGCCCGGTGTGCACCGTCCCCGCGGGAAGGCTCACCGCCTCCATCGCCTGCGCCATCACCAACGCCGCGACCGCCATCGGAGGCACGAGTCCCTCGTCGGCGTACAGCGAACACTCGTCGCCAACGGCGCGTATGTAGGCGTCAGCCATCGACGAGGTGATGACGATGTCGCGGTCGGCCAGCAAATGGCCGGGTTCCAGCGTGCTCAGTTCCATGCGTTCCCGTTCCTGCGCCGTGGCCGGTGGCGGCCGGCAGATTCGCAGATTATAGAACGCGCACCCTCCTCCATGCTCTGAAGGCGCACAGTTGGCAACCCTATCGCGTTGTATCCCCGCACGCCTGTCAATAGCCTGACAAGGATGTTTGCTCGCCTGAAAAGCTGGCAGCCTGGAGTGCTGCCCAGGACGGCGATAACGGTGGGAGTAGCCGCGCTCACCGTACTGCTGGGGATGTTCGCTCGCCTGAAAGACTGGCAGCCCGGAGTGCTGCCCAGGACGGCGATAACGGTGGGAGTGGCCGCGTTCACCGTACTGCTGGTGTTGCAGCTCATTCCCCAGGGGACTTCGGGCAGCGTGGAGAGTCAGGATGACTTCTCCCTCGCGTGCAGCGGCGGCGGCGAGGTCCTGCCCGGCTCAAGCCACGTCATCACCTGCGATATGGAAGAGGGGGCGGCCGGCTCGTGGGACGTCTCAAGCAGCGGGGAAGTGGAATTAACCGGCACGTGGCTCGGCGGACCGAACTTCGACGGCCTGCGGACCGTCAACGTGCGAGTGAACGGCGCAGGGACGGTAACGGTAAGCGCCTCAGACCACTACAACTCTGACAGCTATCCTGTTCGCTTCACCACAGTAAGCCCGGCAACAGCGAGCGCGGCACGTCTGCCGACGAAAGCAACGCTCCTCACTGCAACGCCGACACCGCCCCCCGCCCCAACGCCGACTCCGGTGCCGGCGCGCACTCCGGCGCCGACCCCCACCCCAACACCGGCCCCATTGCCCGCGCCGCTCGCACCCTCCGTCTCGCTGGAGCCGAGCGGGCCCACAGCAATGACTGTGGTCTGGGAGACTCCCGCTCACGTTTCGGAGTACGAGGTCCAGTACCGCAAGGGGTCCACCGGCGATTGGACGGTGGCATTCGAGGGGGCGCCCGCCGCAGAAGACGACGCGTCAGGAACGGCGGGCCTCCAGGATCCCCGCGTGCTCTCCGGCCTGGACTGCGACTCAACTTACGAGGTCAGGAGCAGGACGCAGGGAGACGGCGTCATCCGTGCCTCCGCCTGGAGCCCCTGGTCCGATGTTGTGTCAGCCAAAACCGGACCATGCCCACAGGTCGACCCTCCCTCTTCCCTGGAATCCACCCAGTCCTCGGACTCGTTCGTCCTCAGCTGGGACAGCGTGGAAGGCGCAACCGAGTATCGGTACAGGTACAGGAAGACGGCGGACTCCGGCTGGGAGGACGCGGAGAATACTGCTGATACGAGCGCGACGATCACGCCCGACGGCGGCATCGATTGCGGAACGCAGTACGAGTTCAGCGTGAGCGCCCGCGGAGACGGCCAGGCGTACTCGGACGGGTGGAGCGCGTGGGCGGAGTCCGAGAGCGTCACCGCCCTGGGATGCGCGCCCGCGCCTTCCACCGTGTCCGCCACCTACGCGAACGGTTCGTTCACCATGACCTGGGGAGCGGTGACGGGCGCGGCTGACTATGAATACGCCTACCGGAAGGGCGATTCCGGCCCATGGACGAAAGACACCGTCGCCGGAACGCGCGCCACCATAGCGCCGTTCAGCACAAGCGAATGCGCCGTAACCTATCGGTTCGAGGTCCGCGCGAGGGGGGACGGCGCCTCCTATTCCACCGAGTGGGGACTGTGGTCGTCCACCGCCTCGGCGGACATCGGAGACTGTCCGTCCAGGATGTCCCGGCCAACTGTCGCGGCCGGGACCGGGAGACTCCAGGTGACACGGGGCGCCCCTCCGGCGGGTTCGGCTGTCACCGGCTATCAGGTACGGTACAAGCTCACGTCGGCCCCTGACACCGAGCCATCATGGACAGTGACCTCGTTGACTGCCGGCACGGCGAGCAAGGCGCTGACCCAGCTCAGGGCGAACTCGTATGACGTCCAGGTGCGGGCCTGCACGGGCGCGGGCGGCCTGCCTCCCTGCGGCCCGTGGTCTCCCAGCGCGAGAGCGACGCCGCTGTCTTCACCGGTGGTGAGCGTCGCACGGAAGAGCGGCAGCGACGTGAACGAAGGGACCAACGTTGCGTTCACGCTGACGGCAGCGCCGGCCCCGGCTGCGGACCTCACCGTACGCGTGAGCGTCACGACAACCGGCTCCTTCCTCGGTGCCACGGCCCAACTGCCCACCAGTGTCACGATCGCTCGCGGCAGCGCGACGGCGGACATCGTCCTCGCAACAGACGACGATTCGACCTATGAACGGCACGGCACGGTCCGCGTAGAGGTCCGATCGGGTTCGGGTTACGAGGTCGGAACGTCGGGCGCCGTCGTGAACGTCCTCGACAACGACACGCCTGCCGTCTCGGCCTGTGACACGGGAGCCGCCGTGCCGAACGCGGGACTCAATCGCGAGTTGGCCTTCGACTGCGACGCGCTGCTGAAGGCGCAGGAGAGGCTGGACGGAACGGCAACGCTGAACTGGAGCGTGGACACCGCGATAACCGCCTGGGACGGGATAACCGTATCCGGCACACCGGGCCGCGTGACGAGAGTGCAACTGCCGTCCCGGAGTCTGACCGGGAGCGTCCCACCCTCGCTGGGCCTGCTGTCGGCGCTGACGCACCTGACGCTGAGCGGCAACAGCCTGTCCGGCATGCTGCCGCAGGAGATGGACGGCCTGACGAGCCTCACCTTCCTCCGGCTGGCAGGGAACTCCTTCACGATATGCGTGCCGTCGGCGTTGCGGGATGTCGCGAACAACGACCTGAGCACGCTCAATCTCAACTACTGTGACGAGATTCCCCCCGCAACGGGGAAGATCGCCGCCACGGACAACGCGGGGGCGGAGATAGGGATCGCCTGGTCCGCGGTGCCGGGCGCGGACCTCTACCGCGTGCAGCGCCGCGAAGCCCGGTCGCCCGCGGGCGGGTGGATAGACGTGGTGGACATTGCGAGTCTGAGCACCGCATTCACCCCGGACGACACGACGCTCTGCGGGACGACGCTCGAGTTCCGCGTGCGGGCGCGCGGCGACGGCACGGCCTACCTCGCTGAGTGGGGCATGCCCTCCGGCCCCGCTTCCTACACGGTCACGGAGGGGTGCATGTACGCACCCGAGTTCCCGAGGTCCCGCTACGTCTTCTCCGCTTCGACGAGCGCGGCGGTCGGGACGCGCGTCGGCCTCGTCACGGCGTCAGACCAGGACGAGGGCGACGGGGTCACGTACTACATCACCGAAGGGAACGACACGGGGATATTCAGTATCGACCTCAACTTCGGTGACATCCAGCTCGCGAAGGTGCCGGACAGCGGGACGGCCTCGCTGCACACGCTGACCGTGGAGGCGAGGGACAATCACGGGCTGACGGACACGGCCACGGTCGTCATCATCGTGCCGACGACGTCCAGCTACACGTTCTCCACCCCGGAGAACACCGGAACATGGACAAGCGTCGGCGTGTTGACCGCTGTGGACCGGGAAGCGAGCGAGGCGGTCACCTTCCACATCACGGCGGGGAACGGCGCAGGCGTGTTCGCTATCGACTTGAACAGGGGCGACCTCTGGCTCATGAAGGAGCTGGACTACGAGACGGTCACGTCGTACACGCTGACGGTTGAAACGCGCGACGTGAACGGCCTGAGGGACACGGCTACGGTCACCGTCACCGTAACCGACGTTCCGAACTACTAAGCCCCCGCCTCTTCAGCGCGTTGATGCGTGGCGGCTCCGCCTCCCTACCCTCAAAAGACGTGGCCGCTGGCTCGATATGGCAGAGCAGTTGACTCTCGATCAGCGGGTTGCGGGTTCGAGTCCCTCGCCGGTTACCATCGCAAATGCCGTACGTCGCACAGCGATGCGGCGCAGGGGAAGCAGAATCTCCGCGTTGCGCCTCGGGAAGCGATTGGACTGATGCTATAGTTAGGCGCAGGAGTTCTTCTTGCGTCTCATTGGTCCCGCCACCAGGTATACAGCTACCACGGTTCTCACCAGTCTGCTGGCCATCGGCCTTCTCACCGCCTGCGGTGAAGAGCCAACGCCGACCCCAGTACCGACCGCAACACCTGCGCCAACCGCTACGCCAACATCAACGCCACCGCCCAGCCCGGCTCTCGCCCCGCCCAAGACCGCCGCGGACTACACGGAAGACGAAATCATAAAGTCTGCGGAGGCGTTGTTTGAGACGTTTCTGGAAGGCCTGCACGCCACGCCGATCGATACTGAGGCACTCAACTCCACGTACGCGGAGGCATGCAAGGTCGCCGACTCGGAACTGGCAATGCAACTAGACCAGTTCCTCACCCTTCTCGGCGCAGCACAGCTCTCGCTGGCGATATCCGGAGTCGAGAGGGTGCCAGGACGCGACGATGCCGTATTCATGGTGGCAACGATGCTGATCGATGGAGTCCCGCTATTCGATCCAATGCGTTCCCTCACCATATTTGAGAATGGCAATTGGGTGGATGCTGACTGCACGGCTGGCAGAGCGCTCGTGCTGGCGCCGGAGACAGGCGCAAACCAGCCTCCCGGCGCTCCTGTGGTGACATCCAGCACGCCTGTTGAACCAACACTGGACGAGAACCCGGCTCAGCACACGGACAGAGAGATCGCGATCAGCCTCGAGTGGGTGTTCGCTGAGAGCCTGCGGGCAGTCCTTGCACCACAACTCGACCCCAAGCGCGTCTTTGGCGATTCTGTCTACGCGTGCCAGACCCTGACCGAACAGAGAATGGTCGACGCCGCACCGCAGGCCAGGGAATGGTTCGCCACCTTCGAAACGATAGAGTTCCGGGTTGTAGGAGTGGAGCGGGTGGATGAGAGGCGAGC
>JAPOOH010000021.1 GCA_026713505.1 Chloroflexota bacterium
CGCCGCAGTCATCTGCGCGACCGCCTCGAAATAGCCGGTGAGCGTTTCCAGGTCCTTCGGGTCGAAGGTGTCTACGTTCTCCGGTGTGAATCGGGGAGGGCGGGCCTCCATACCGAACCGCTCCGCCCAGCCATCCGTCTCCCAGAGGTAGGGTTCGCCGGTCACCCCGGCGGTGATGTAGTCGCGCACAAACGTCATGTGCCAGACCATCCACCCGATGGGGTTGCTGCCTTCGCCTCCCGGCTGGGCGCGGAGTTCGTCCTCGGTGAGGCCCTCCAGGGCGCGGCGCAGGATGCCGTCGGCCCGGTCCAGGGCATTGAAGTAGAGGTCAACTGCGTTCATGGGTGTCCTTCCATCAGAGGCGGTCTACCGCCGCTGCCAGCCGAAGCCGTCGAAGTAGCCGCGCAGGTACATGGCCTGCCCGGCGTGCTGCGTGTTGTCAGAGACGACGCTGACGAGGCGCACTCCCAGGGTGGGGAGCGGGTTGTACCGCGGCTCGTTCAACTCGCGGTCCAGGTCGTCAGCGGTGACCCCTGCCAGGTAGCGCTTCGTCCGCTCGTACACCGCGTCGTTGTAGCCGAGCAGCACGTCCGCCGACTCCACCCGCACGGCCGCGGCCTCCTCCAGGGTGTGGCCCCCGCCGGTGATGGCGTCGTCGGCGGGCATCCCGAACCGCTCGTGCCAGCCCTCGCTCGTCCAGAGTTGCGGTTCGCCCGCGAGGCTGGCGAAGTGGTCGTCCTGGATGCGCGTGAGGTGCCAGGCCAGCCAGGCCATAGAGTTCGAATGGTCGTTGGGCATGCGGTTCAGCGTTTCGGCGGACGCGCCTTCCAACGCGCGATGCAACAGTTGGTTGACTCGTCCGAGGCCGTCCGCGATCAGCTCGTGGCCTTCCATGGGGCGCTCTCCCGGGGTGGTGATTGCGTTCCGGCGCGCCGCCGGAACGGGTGCATGATACGCGCCGCCGGGAGGCCGGTCGAGTGCTCATCTACCGTCGATCACCGGGTGCCGTGGTCGTCGCGCCCTGTTACCATCCGCTGGTTCCGGGGAGGCGGAACGGCATGATCTCACGAGCCCCAAGACGACGTGTCGACGTCCGGGTGTTCCCTCCGTTCAGGGAGGCGGCGCCCGCGGCATCGGTGCGCCGCGCCGCGAACGCCGCGCTTGCCATCGCCGATCCAGCCGGACGCTCCGCCGCGAGTGTCGTCGTTGCCGACGACGAGACGCTCCACGACCTGAACCTGCGCTTCCGGGGATTCGACGAGGCCACCGACGTCCTCTCGTTCGGGCAGCACGGCGCGCCGGTTGAGGACACCGCGCTTCCGCCGTCCGAACCGTTCCCTGAGGACGGGTTCCCGGCGCTCCCCGGCGAGCCACAGAGCCTGGGTGAGGTCGTCCTGTCGTACCCCATGGCGGAACGACAGGCGCGCGAGCACAATGTGCCGGTGGAGCGGGAGGCCGCCTTGCTCGTCGTGCATGGCATCCTGCACCTGCTTGGGCACGACCATGCAGAGGCGGAGGAGGAAGCGGCGATGCGCGCGATAGAGCAGCAGGCGCTGGAGGCGCTGTTCCCTGCCGCAATCGGGGCGGAGGAGTCCTGATGGCGGGCGAGGTGCTCTACAGGAAGTGGCGGCCCCCGCGCTTCTCGGACATCGTGGGGCAGGGCCCCATCACGCAGACGCTCACGCAGGCGGTCGCGCACGGACGCACGTCGCACGCCTATCTGTTCTGCGGTCCGCGCGGCACCGGCAAGACGAGCACCGCGCGCGTTCTGGCGAAATCGCTCAACTGCACGATGCGCCCGCCGACCGTCGGCGACCCGTGCGGCGCGTGCGACAACTGCCGCGCCATAGACAACGGCAGCTTCATAGACCTCATCGAAGTCGACGCGGCCAGCAACCGGGGGATCGACGAGATACGGGACCTGCGGGAGAAGGTGCGCTTCGCGCCGACGGTCGGCAGGAACAAGGTTTACATCATCGACGAGGCGCACGCGCTCACGAACGACGCATTCAACGCGTTCCTGAAGACGCTGGAGGAACCCCCGCCCCACAGCGTGTTCGTACTCGCCACGACGGAGCCGGAGCGCCTTCCACCCACGATCGTCTCCCGTTGCCAGCGGTTCGACTTCCACCGCATCGCGATGCAGGACATGACGGACCGCCTCTCGGGCATCGCGCAGGAGGAGGGGGCGGAGGTCTCACCGGAGGTGCTGCGCCTCATCGGGCGCGCGTCAGGAGGCAGCCTGCGCGACGGGACGAACCTGCTGGACCAACTCATCACGTCGTTCGGTGCGCGCGTGAGCGTCGAACAGGCGCGCGAGCTTCTGGGCATCAGCGGGGAGGAGAGCGCGCTGGCGCTCGTGAAGCACCTGCTCACGGGCAACACGGCGCAGGCGCTGGAGGTGATCAACGGCGTCGCGGACGAGGGGGTGGACCTGCGCCCGCTCCACCGCATGACGGTGGAGCTGCTGCGTGCCGCACTGCTCATCAAGAGCGGGGCCGGGTCCGCGCTGGACCTCTCCAAGGACACGCAGTCGCAGTTGACGTTCATCGCGGAGGGCGTGCCGCTGGAGCAGATCATGCGCGCGCTCCGGCTGTTCGGCCACGTCTCCTTCCGGTTCGACCAGCCGTCGCCGCTCCCACTGGAACTGGCCGCGGTGGAGCTTGGCCTGCCGCCGGAGACCCCCGCGCCTGCCCCGGCGGCGCCTGCTCCGGCCCCGGCGGCTGCCGCGCCGCGCCCCGCGCAACCCTCCGGGGCTCCGGCGCCTGCACCCCGCCCGGCGCCTGTGGCTGCGCCACAACCCGCCTACCGGCGCCCCCCGCCACCTCCGTCCGCCGCCCCCGCGCCGCCGCTGGACCCTTCCGCCCCCATCGATCAACGGCTCGCGGCGCAGTGGCCGGGCATCCTCCGATCGCTCAGCGGCGTGCCCAAGCGCAAGTTCGACGTCGCGGCGCTGCTCCGCAGCTCCGGACATCGGGCGATACAGGGATCCGAGCTCGTCGTTACCTTCCAGCATCAATCGAACAGCGAGCGGTTGCTGAGTGAACTGGAAGACCCGCGCTGCCGGATGGAGGTAGAGCGCCGGTTGCAGGAGGCGCTCGGCCAGCCGCTCACCATCGTCGTTACTACTGGCGAGCAGCGTTTAAACGGCGACCGGACCGGTGACGCGGGAGGTGGACACCTCATCCGCGCCGCCGTTAACTACGGCGGGCAGGTGGTGAGCGACGCTGCGCAGCCCGCACCCGCCCCGCCGTCCGTTCCGTATGGCGACGCGCAGCCTCCACAACCTGCTCCGTCGCCGTATGCTGCCGAGGCTGAACCCGCTTTGTCTCCAGACGAGAACTCGAACGGTGCTGCGTACGATGCTGCGGCAAGTGACGCCGGCGCTGAACCCGGCTACGCCGCGGCCCGCGCCCCGTCCGACGATCCTGACGAACCGCATGAAGGGCAGAACGAATGAACAGGAACATGATCAGACAGGCCCAGCAGCTCCAGGCCCGCCTCCTGAAGGCGCAGGAGGAGTTGGAGAACGAGACCGTGGAGGCGTCCGCGGGCGGCGGAGCGGGC
>JAPOOH010000022.1 GCA_026713505.1 Chloroflexota bacterium
CGGGCGCCGCGCACGCCCGGCGGGGGGGGGGGGGGGCGCCGGAGCCGCGGGAGGCCGTCAACGCCCTGCGGCGCGCAGCGGAAGGCGGCTACCCGACGCTCCATCCCGCGATCGGGTCGAACCTCGGGGCGTCGCAGCGCACAGGCGGTGGCGATGTCGACGGCGCGTTCGCCACGGCGGACCGGGTTGTCGAGGGGTCGTTCGTCATCCCACGTCTCGCGCCGATGCCCATGGAGGGCCGCGGCTGCATCGCCAGTTTCGACGCCGAAGGCAACCTCACGTTCTGGTCGTCCAACCAGTCGCCCCACGACACACAGCACCACATCGAGGAGGCGATCACGCTGCCGGGCCACGTGCACGTCATCACGCCGGACGTGGGCGGCGGCTTCGGGCACAAGCACCACGTCTACCCGGAGGAGGTCGCGGCCATCCTGCTGGCGATGCGGTTGCGACGCCCCGTCAAGTGGGTGGAGGAGCGCAGCGAGAACATCCACTCCTCACATGCGCGCGGGCTGGAAGCGGACGTCGAGGCCGCCGTCACGAACGAGGGTACTGTCCTCGCAATCAGGGCGCGTTTCCTGTCAGACCTCGGTGCATACTGGATCAGCGGCGCGTTCACCTCGCCGGACAACGCGGCGAAGCGCTTCGCAGGCCCGTACCACATCCCCGCGTACGACGGCGACCAGGTCTGCGTGATGACGAACCGCCCGCCCATCACGTCCTACCGCGGCGCAGGGCAGCCGGAGGCCACGTTCTGCATGGAGCGCATCCTCGACCTCATCGGGGAAGAGCTGGGCATCGCCCCCGTGGCCCTGCGCCGCCGTAACCTCATCCCCCCGGACCAGTTCCCCTACACGACCGCCTCCGGAACGCCGTACGTGGACGGCGACTACGAGCCGGTACTCGACCGGGCGCTCGAGGTTGCCGGGTACGACGACCTGCTCGCGCGGCGCGACCGAGAGCGGAGTGAGGGGCGCACCGTCGGACTCGGCATCGCACTGTCCACGAAGGGCTCCGGTGGGACGGGAGGCGACGCGGCGCGCTCCAGCGCGGCTGCGGTGGAAGGCGACGCGGATGGCCATGTCCAGCTCACGACGGACATATCGCCGCACGGACAGGGGAACGCGACGACGTTCGCGCAGATAACGGCGGACGCACTCGGCGTGACGCCAGGCGCCGTGAGCGTGTTGCACGGCGACACAGAGGCGATCCAGCCGTTCGGCCCCGGCGCGGGCACGTACGCCAGCCGGGGGCTCGTGATAGGCGGGCACGCGGTCTACCAGACCGTGTGCCAGGCGCGCGACAAGCTGATCAACGCCGCGTCGCACCTGCTCGAAACGCCCGCGGACGACGTCACGCTCGGAGGCGGAATGGCGGTCTCGCGCTCGGACGCGTCGCGCTCGGTGCCGCTCGGCAGGCTCGCGGAGATGGCAGGGAGCACGGACGGCGGCTTCCGCCACTACTCGACGTTCACGCTGCCGCCGGGGAGTTTCGCGTTCGCCACGCACATCGCGTACGTCGAGGTCGACCCGGGATCGGGCGATGTTCGCGTCCGCGATTTCGTCGCCGTCCACGACGTGGGCAACCTCGTCAACCCGCTCATCGTTGAGGGTCAGATACACGGCGGAGTGGCGCAGGGGTTCGGCGAGGCGATGTGCGAAGCCGTCTCCTACGCGGACGACGGGCGTCCCCGCGAGTGGTCATTCATGGACTACTCGATGCCGTTGGCGGAGGACCTGCCGTACATGGTCGTCGAGACGCACGCTACGGAGGCGAGGAACGGCGCGCTCGGCGTCCGGGGCATCGGCGAGATGCCGTCCTGCGCCAGCCCTGCCGCGCTCGCCAACGCCGTCCACGACGCGCTGCGGCAGATCGGCGCGCCGATGGTTGACATCCCCTTCACCGCGGAGCGCGTCTGGCGCGCCGTCCGGCAAGCTTCCGATAGAGGGGCATAAAGGGCAGCGCCCCTACGGCGGACCAGCGCGTATTCACTACCGGAAGGGTTGCAATCCGCGCGGAAGGGGCACACTATAGGGGCATGAGAGTCGGTGAGTTCGAACTGCAGGAGCCCCTGCCCGAATTGCGGTCGCCGCACATCATCGCGTCACTGACGCCGTGGATAGACGCGGGGAGCGTCGGCTCCCTGAGCATCGAGCGGCTGAAGCGCTTCATGCGGGCCCGCGATCTGGGCGCGCTCACCAAGCCGGGACGCTTCTTCGACTACACCCGCTACCGCCCCGTCGTCTACTACGAGGACGGCAAGCGCAGGATGCGCGTTCCCAACGCAGACATGCGCTGGGCCACCGGCCTCGGCGGGCACGACTTCATCTTCCTCCACATGCTGGAGCCGCACTCCAATGCGGAGGAGTACATCGAGGCGCTCGTGGAAGTGATCTCCCACCTGAACGTGGACCGCTTCTGCCGCATCGGCGCGATGTACGACGCCGTTCCCCACACCCGCCCGCTCCTGGTGATGGGCACGCTCAACGGCCAGCCGCTGGAGGACGTCGAAGGCGTAGAGGGAAACCGTCGCAGGCCGTACCAGGGGCCCACTTCCATTATGAACATGGTGGGCGACCGCATCAGCGAGCGCGGCATCGAAAGCATGATGCTGATGTGCAGACTCCCACACTACGTGGAACTGGAGGCGGACTTCGCAGGCCGCTCCAAGATGCTGCAGGTGCTCTCCAGCATCTACGGATTCCCCGCCGAGTATGCTGCCAGCCAGCGCGACACGCAGCAGTACGCACGCGTGACCGCCGAGATGCAGCGCAACGCCCAGGTGAAGTCGCTCGTCGAGCGCTTGGAGTCGGACTACGACGCGCGACGCGGCAGGCGCGATCAGCAGCGGCAGGCCGAGGAGAAGAAGGACCTTCCGCCGCTCCCGCCATCAGTCGAGGAGTTCCTCGGCAAGCTCACCGGCCCCAGCGAGGAAGAGAGCAGCTAGCTCCACGGGCAGCCTGTCCCCGGCCAGGCGCGCCGTTCCTCAGGCCCACAGGTGTGATGCCTTCCACCCCTCACCCGAGACTGACCCCTGCACCTGCGCTGGTCGGGCTGCTCGTCCTCTGCTGCACTGCATTTGCCGCCGTCCTGCTGTTGAACTCCTGTGCGCCCGCCGGAACGCCGACAGGGGCTCCGCAGCCCACAGAGGCCCCGCAAGAGAGACCCATAACAGCCCGGGAGGCGTCAGAGGCATTGGAGCAGGGCGCTGCCAGGGTCCGCTCGGAACTGCTGCCGGACATCAGCCCCGAGAGGCCGTTCGTTCTCGTGGTCGAGATCTTCCAGAAGGGCGGCTACAAGACCTCCCCTTTCAACTGCGTAGGCAACTACATAGCCACGTACCCGGAACGGGTGATATCGAAGCTCGTTATCACCCCTGGCCATGATGGACTCGTGACGAGCGTCACGGAGGACATCCGGGCCATCGACGGCACGCCACCTGTGGTGAGGTCCCTTGTCGACGACTCCATCATCACCGGGCCATTGGAAGACCCGTGCCCACCGGAGGAGTACACCCAACCCGAGGGCCGGTGGGACGTCGTCCCATGGGTGGACGCCCAACTCGATGCCGCCGCCCATGCCGAAGAGCTGGGGCACACCTTCGCGGGCAGGTCTTCCTTGAATGGCCGACCGAGCTTCAGCTACGAACGCCGGACGCCCGCTTCGCTGTCGGTGCTCGAATTCGTGGAGGCCGAGCCCCTCCTGTCGCAAGAGAGCCACTACACTGTGCAGGACGACGGCAGCCTGATTCTCGAGTCCCAGACGACCGTCGTGTCGGCGAGCGCGGGGGAGTGAGCGAAGCCTTCCGCACCGCGACAACCAAGGGAGCCCACCATCGCGACCGATCAGGCGCCCCGTTCGTCAGGCCCGTTCTACGGGTGGGTCATCGTAGCCGCCCTCAGCATTGCCGGGGGCATCAGCATGTTCCTGGGCATCGGGAACTTCGGCATCTTCGTCGCCCCGATGGGCGAGGAGCTCGGTCTCGGCAACAGCGCTTTCGGCTGGGCGCTCTCCGCGCGTCTCCTGGGGTTCGCCGCCTCCGGCCCGTTCATCGGACGCCTGATCGACAGTCGCGGCTCCCGTGTGCCCCTCGCGGTCGGGGGAATCATGCTGGGCGGCAGCGCAGCGGCCCTGGGCATGATCAACGCTGGCTGGCAGATGGTAGGCCTCACTCTCTTCGCAGGGTTGATGGGCTTCTGGGGCAGCAGCACGCTCTTCCTCACCATCCCCATCGCCAAGTGGTTCGTGCGCAGGCGGGGCCGCGCCATGTCGCTCTTCTTCCCTGGCATTCCGTTCGGGATAGGCATAGCCAGCCCGCTGACGCAGATGCTCATCGACGCGGTGGGCTGGCGCGACGCCTGGCTGATCCTGGGGTTAGCGGGAGGGGTCTCCATCGCTGCGATATCCCTGCTTTTCGTCCGCAGCCAGCCGTCCGACCTGGGCCTGCTGCCTGACGGGGAGACCGTGTCGCTGGGAAACTTCGGGCACGGTAGGGCGGAGCACTCCTGGACCGTGCGGGAGGCGATGCGCAGCGGCGCGTTCTGGCGCATCAGCGTGGCGTTCGGGCTGCTCATGGCCGCGATGGGAACGCTCGGCGTGTTCTGGGTGGCGTTCCTCCGGTCCTTGGATGTCTCCCCGCAGGCGGCCGCCCTCACATTCTCCGCTCAGGCATTCACGCAGGTCGCCACGTCCATAGTGGTCGCGCCCTGGGTAGACCGGGTCCAACCCCGCTACGTTGCGATGGCCGGATTCACCAGCGTTGCAGCCGCCATGCTGGTCGCGTCCGTTGCAACTACGGCGTGGCACGGGTTCGCGGGCGCGGTGCTTGCGGGAATCGGTCTCGGCGCGGGTATGCTCATGCAGACCCACATCTGGCCCTCCTACTACGGACGGGAGTACATCGGCGCGGTGCGGGGCGCGGCGACGCCGCTGACGCTCGTCATGACGGGGATCGGCACGCCTGTCCTTGGCATCGTGTTCGACGCCACGAACTTCGCCACGGGTTGGCTTGCCGCGGCGGGCGGGCTGTTCGTGGGATTCATGCTGCTGGCGCTCTCGCCAAAGCCGAATCCGCCCAAGTCTGACGGGCTGTAAGGGTTGTTCGCGGACTGACTTACGACGTGAAGCGCGACGGCGCGAACAGCGAGATGTCGTGACGCGACTCCCCTCGCTCCGCCAGGTCCGCCATGATCTCGCCGATCACGCTGCTGAACTTGAAGCCGTGGCCCGAGAATCCTGCAGCGAACGACACCTGCGGCCACTGCGCGTGCGTGCCGATGATGAAGTGCCGGTCCGGCGAGTTCGTGAACATGCAGACCGCCATGCGCAGCAGGCGTCCCGCCGCACGGGGGAAACAGCGGCACAGGACCCCCCGAAGCATCTCCTCGTCGTCCGAGCGCCACGTCCTGTCGAGCGCGTCGGGGTCGGCTGCAACGCCAGTGTCGTCGAATTTCCCGAGCTTCAACCCCGGCACGCCGAACTCCGGGAAGCCGTAGTACTCGTCGCCGTCCATCGTCACGATGAAGACCGGGAAGCCGGACGGCGCGAACAGGGCGGGATCGTCCGGCTCGAACCACGCCATGACCTGTCGCTCCGGCACGGCAACCTGCGCCAGCTCCGGCACGAGCCGACCGGCCCACGCGCCGGCCGTCAGCACGAGCGAGCCGGCCTCATACACGCCTGCCTCGGTCCGCACGCGCACCCCGCCGGAGAGCGCCTCCCAGTCCAGTACCCGCTCCTCCTCGTGGACCTCCGCCCCATATGCCCGCGCGACGGCCACGTGCGATTCAACACAGCGCTCCGGAGTGAGGAAGCCGCCCTGTGGCTGGACGACCGCTGTCATCTCCGGCGGCAGCGCATATCCCGGGAAGCGCTTCGACAACTCCGCGCTCGTCAGCACCTCGTGCGGTACGTCCTGCTCCCGGCAGGCGCGTAGCGTGTTCTCAAACGCCACGGCTCCGGGGACGCCCGCGTGCACGGAGCCCGTGATGTGCAGCACCTGCCCAGACGCGCGCTTCTCAAGTTCCCGCCAGAGCTCGTACGCACGGCGTCCGAGCGGAACGTATTCCGGACCCTCGTGAAACGCGAGCCGGTTGATGCGGGTGATGCCGGGGGACGACCCCCTCTCGTGAGCGATGCGGAAGCGCTCCAGCCCCAACACTCGAAGGCCGCGGTTCGCCAGCTGGTAGAGTGCCGCGCTCCCCATGCCTCCCACGCCGATCACGATGGCGTCGTAGACCCGTGCATTCGTCAAGTGCTTCCTCCGTTCGGGATGGTTGAGGGGGCGGCGATTGCCCTTGCATGACTCAGATGCTAGCATTTCGGCAACCGCGCTTACGGCACCGTTTTGCGCGGGCTTTACGTGTAAGGGAGGAAGTTCATGTCCTGGGTCAGCAGAACCATTGCACTCGTCGTGCTGGGCATCGCCCTGCTTGCCGGTCTGACCGCATGCGGAGGCGACCCGGAACCGACCCCGACATCGCCGCCGGCAGCGGCAGAACCGACCGCAACACCGGTGCCCGACGCTCCCGCCCCGGACCCGGCCCCGGATACAATGGCCCCGGAGGCTACACCAACGCCAGTTCCGGCGGGTGCGACGGCGGCTCCTGCCACAGCCGCACCTACGGTTGCCCCTCGTCCCACACCGACACCGATCCCCGTAGTTGAAGGCTTCGACGCCGAGGGCTACTTCTCCGGCAAGACCATCAAGGTCATCGTCGGCTTCTCCCCGGGCGGCGGCTACGATGCCTACTCCCGACTGGTCGCGAAAGCGGTCGAGCGGCTGATGCCGGGCAACCCGAATGTCATCGTCAGCAACCTGCCTGGTGGAGGCGCGCTGCGCGCCCTTCAGGAGACGATGCGCTCCAGGCCGGACGGCCTCACGACGCACCCGATGGCGAACCGTCACCCCGCGGCCGAGGCGGCGGGTGCTGACCTGGACGATTTCGACCTCAACACGGTCATCATGCTCGGCACCCCGAACTTTATCCAGACTCACGCCGCGCTGTGTATACGACGCGAGGTCGCAGAGAACTGGGACGAGATGGTTGCCCTCGGCAGGCCCATTACCTTCGGAACATCGGCTCTCGGCGGGAACGCCATCGGCGGTCAGTTCGCCGAAGCCCTCGGCGCGCCCGTAAAGGTCGTCCTCGGATACGAAGGCACGGCGGACGTGCAGGCCGCCATCGACCGAAACGAGTTGGACGCTACCGACCGGTGCGACACGTTCTTCATCGACCCGTTCTTCCCGGAGTGGTACGAGCAGCAGAAACTGATGCCGCTGTTCTACTGGCGAACGCCGATCAGCCAGAGTTTCCTGGACCAGATGAACACCGGCCTGCGGTCAGAGGACGTTCCGCACCTGTTTGACGTGGTAGACGCCACGGACCAGGAGCAGGCAGCCTTCCTGCTCGCGCAGAACCTGGAGTCCATGACGCGCATGTTCGTACTCGCTCCCGAGACGCCTGATGAGATCGTGCAGACGTGGCGACGGGTCTTCCGCGACGTGACGGAAGACGCAGACTTCCAGGCGAGCGCCGCCGCTCTTTCCCGGGAGGTAAACTACGGCGACCCCGAGATTCTGAAGGCCGACATCGAGAAGGCGAAGGACTTCAGCACCGAAGCGTGCCAGTTGTTCGCCGACCTCTACGGCGTGCCTGAAGCATCGCGCAGCTGCTAGCGAATGGAGAGGGCGGGCTCACGAGCCCGCCCTCTCTCTCACAGGACACCCCCCATCTATCACGGCCGAGTTGCTATGGATGCGTTGCGACTGGACGCCCTTTCCCCTGAGTAAGGTGAAGGACCGCGCTATTGACGCGACCCCGCGCCCCGCGTAGCGTAGCGGCGATTTCGCGAGTGCTCCGGGCAAGTCGAGGCAACGTCTTCATGGTCAACCGCATCCCCCTCATCATCGGCATCGTCGTGTTGGCCGTGTTCGTATGGGGCTACGCGGTAACGGTCGACCAGGCGTTCTTCGACGCAGCGGCGGATGGCGCAAACCGGCTCTTCGGCCTCCACGACCACGTATCGCTATTCGGCCTGAGCATCCCTGTCTCCTGGCCCATGATTGCGTTCGTCCTCATGATTCCCATCGCGATCGTCTCAGGCCTCATGCCCGGCGGCGGCCTCCCCTTCCTCGTCGTCGTGCTTGCCTTTGCCACCGAGATCGACAACCCGTTCATCGCCCTACCGGTCGTCATCGGGTACATGGCCGCGAACGACCTGACAGAGCCTATCCCCTCGATCCTGCTCGGCATACCGGGAGCGCGTTCGTCCCAGGCGACGATACTCGACGGCTACCCGCTCGCGCGGAAGGGCTACGCCGGATACGCGCTCGGCGCTTCGTACACGTCGTCGCTCATCGGAGGCATCATCGGCGGCATCGCGCTGCTCGCGGTGCTCCCGTTCGCCCGCGAACTGTTGCGTCACTTCGGCTCCGCGGAGTTCTTCCTTCTCGCGTTGCTCGGGATATGCGCGGTCGCCATCGTCAGCGCCGGGGCGTTCGTCAAGGGAATGCTCACCGCCTGCCTCGGCCTGTTCATCGGGATGATCGGTTTCGTGAACATCGCCAGCGAGACCCGTGCGACGTTCGGGATCGACTATCTCTACGACGGCATCAACATCGTGCCTGTCGTGGTGGGGCTGTTCGCCATCCCGGAGATAGCGGACCTCGTCATCAGCAACACCCCGGTCGCAAAGGAACGGCTGAGCGAGATGCTCAAGGAAGGTAACCGCGACGTCGCCAGGGGGATGCGCGAGGCATTGCGCCACAAGTGGCTCATCACTCGCTCGTCGCTCATCGGCGTCTTCATCGGCGCGATGCCCGGCCTCGGCCCGACGCCCGCTCACTGGCTGGCCTACGCCCAAGCGCGGCAGACTGAGCCCGGCGCCGTGGAGACCTTCGGGACGGGGGACATCAGGGGCGTCATCGCTCCCGAATCGTCCAACAACTCGACGGACGGCGGTGTACTCATGCCCACCCTCATCTTCGCCATACCCGGCAGCGGGCCGATGGCGATCGTCCTGGGCTTCCTCTACATCGTCGGCGTCCAGCCTGGCCCCGCCATGGTGAACCCGGAGTTGCACCTCAACCTTACCCTCTCCCTCGTCTACGTCATCGTGCTGGCCAACATCCTCGTCGTGCCTATCGTGCTGCGCTTCTCCCCGCTGCTCACGAAAGTCGCGGCCGTACCTCCGCACGTGCTAGCCCCTCTCGTCATCGGCATCGTGACACTCGCCGCCTTTCAGGCGAACCTCGACATCTCAGACCTCGCCGTCATGGTGGTCTTTGCGGCGCTGGGCATGTTCATGAAGACGTACGCATGGCCAAGACCGCCCATCCTCATCGCCGTGGTGCTTGCGGGTCCGCTCGAGACGTTCATGTCGCGGGCTATCCAGACGGAAGGTGTCGGGATGGTGCTGCGGCCCCCGTTCCTGGCGATCCTTATATTGGTAACCGCGGCGATATTCTTCTCGCTTCGTGTGCAGCGCGGGGCGCAACGCCTGCAAGAGCAGACCCTTGCGAAGGAGGCAGCTGATGGCGCAGAGTCCTGATGCCTCACAGGACAACCCGCCGACCCACCGGCAGGTTTCCTGGCGGTCCCCCGAGATCCTCGGCGAGCTCGTGCTGCTCGCCGTCATGGCCGTCTTCGCGGTCGTCTACGTCACCGACCTCACCAACCGCATCGAGGGGCGCTGGCTACCCTTCATCACCGTTGCCATCGCCACGCCGCTCTGGTTCGCCCGGCTCTACACCGTGCTCAGCAGGCGCAAGGCGATAGAGCAGGGCATGATCATGGACCTCGGCTTCCGTCTCGGCGTGGACCCCGCAGGCGAGAAGCGCCGCGCCGCGCTCTATTTCGGTTCCATTGTTGTTCTCGCAGTGCTGGTATGGCTCATCGGGTTCCACATCGGGTTACCGCTCTGGGTCATCGTCTATCTCCTGGCCTGGACGCGCGCGAGGTGGTACTACGCCCTGCTTGCCGGGATCGGCTTCGAGGCATTCATCATCGGCATCCTGGACCTGACGCTGGACATCTTCTGGTTCGAGCCGCTCTTCTTCCGCTGGATCGGCGTGGCCTACCCGTTCAGCGACATGTTCACGCGCATCTTCTGACCCGCCGCTTGAGGCGCCTTTGCCCCCTGCCGTGACACGATGCTAGACTCGGCGGGCCCCACACACGATCCCAAGGAGGAAGGGCGTATGACCACACGTCAGCGCGTCCCGTACGACGACCTGCGCGGCTACTTGAAGCTGCTGGAAGAGAAC